>JABWAM010000182.1 GCA_013360985.1 Verrucomicrobiia bacterium
TCGACGCCATCCCTCCAGGCCTGGTACGCGGCTAGCGCGCAGGTCAGCGCGTCGAGCTGGTCCTCCAGCGCCTTGCGCGCCCGGCCCGTTGCGTGATGCCGCCGCCCACTGACCCGGCCAGATACGACAACACCTGCTCCCGGACCACCGCGCTCTCCGATCCTTCCAGTTCATCCAGCCGCCGCCCCGTGGCGAGCACGGCCAGCACATCCGGTTCCGGCAGCGGCGGGTCGGAGAGCAGCGTGGTCTGCAACTCGCGCCCCGGCGGTCCCTGTACCCGCAACGTGATGTCGTATTCGTTGACGCGCGTCCGCGCCGCGATATCGAGCGTCGGTGCGATGCGCCGCTCATCGGTGAAAATCACGGTGCCGCGTTCCACCGTGTACGTCCGTTCATTGAGGAACAACTGCCCGCCTTCGTCGATGGTCAACCGCCCCGTGAGCCCGGGCTTCGCTGTCGTGCCGCGCAAGCGCAAGTCCGACTCCACCGATGCCCGCAGCAGGTTGTTGTTGATCTCCAGCGGCACCAGCGTGCGCACGGCGATATCGAGTGCAATGGGAATGGCCGCTTCCGATTCCTCCAACGTAGTCACCGACGTGCCGCCGCGCAGCGATTGCAGCAGCGCCTGTTCAAACATCACCGGCTCATCGTATGAGCTCTCCTGCGCCGTAACATCGCCGCTCACGGTGAGCCCCGCGCTCGATCCCGTCACCTGCAGCGTCGCGTCCGTCAGCGTTTTCAAGCCACGCACCGGCTCCAGATACATGTTTGCCGCCTGCAGGCGAAGATCCACGTCGCGCGCCTCAAAACTCTGGTCCGATCCAAACGCCGCGGTGAGCCCGCCGCGCGCCTCCAGCGTGCCGCCGTTCAATTCCCCCTTCAGGCTTTCCAGCACGATCTTGTTCCCTGCAAAGGTTACACGCGCCTGCACAGCCGATGCATCGAACGAAGGATTGGGAATGCTTGCCAAGCCATCCTTCAACTCCACGAATCCGGCCATCGTAGGCTGCGAGAGCGACCCGCGAATGGCAAACTGAAACGCCGATTCTCCCGACAAGCTCAGCTCCGGCAGAAACGCCGTCAACAGCGCGATATCCAGGCTCCCATCGGTGGACAGATTCACCGCATAGGGCGCGGCGGCGCGGATGTAGCCGCGTGTGCGGAACTGCGTTTCCGGGCCTTTCAGCTCCAGTTGATCCAGTTGCAGCAGGTTGCGGCGGAACGTGGCCGTGGCCGGTTTCACCAGCGCGAGATCGAACTCGCCCAAGCCCCCCAGGACCTCCTGCGCGTCGCCGAGATGCACGGCGTCGTACGCCCAGTCCCAGAGGGGCGTCCGATAGGCCGGGAAGATTTCGATCCCCTCGATCCGAACGCGCCACGCGCGGCGTTCGAGCCGCCCCGCGCAGACCTCGAGATATTGGCGGAGCGCGGCGCCGACCAACCCGAGGCCGATGCCGATATCGAGGACGCGCGACGGGGCGATCCGCGAGGCGACATCCAAGACGAACGGGAGTTGATAGGGATTGCTGACCGGCATGGAGGACACGCTCCGATTAGGCGATCAGCTTCCACCGGTGTTCGCAGAAGAACGGCCCTTGATCGGGATTGGTGCTGATCCCCGTGCCGTAAAAATCGCCTTCGGCGATCTCGATGCTACCGGCGTTTTCAACCCAGTCGCATACCTCGCCTCCTCCGTCCGCGAAAATTTCCAGACGATATTCGCCGGCGCGAAACGGCACGCGCGGAAGCTCCACCTCGCAGACAACCCGCGCGCGGTCGATGCGGAAGCTGCCCCCGCTCGCGCGGCTCCAAAGGTTGCTGAGGCGAAAGCCGTCCATGCTGTAGAGCGTCAGGGCGACGTTGGCGTCGCGGATCGGCAAGGCCTCCTCGCGCGCCTCGATTTCGAGGCGGAGGCGTCCGCCCTGTCCGCAGACGAGTTGGGCGATGTCGCCGGCCGCATTGGAGAAGCGCACGCCCCGGACGCGGAAAGCGCCCGAGCCGGCGCGCGGATGCGCCTCCGAAATGTCGAGTCCCGCGCCGACAGGGCTCAGCGACGCGAGGTAATCCCGGACCACCTCTTGGATGGGGCCATCGTGCACGATCCTCCCTTCGCGAAGCAGGATGCCGCGCGAACAATTGGTCTGGACGACCCCCATGTTGTGGCTGACGAGCAGGACGGTGCGGCCCGCCCTGGCGACGTCGCTCATCCGGCGGGTGCAACGCTTCTGGAACTCCGCGTCGCCCACGGCGAGCACCTCGTCCACCAGGAGGATGTCGGTTTCCAGATGCGCCGCCACGGCGAAGGCCAGGCGCACATACATGCCGCTGGAGTAGAACTTGACCGGCGTGTCGAGGAACTTGCCGATGCCGGCGAATTCGACGATCTCGTCGAGTTTGCCGGTAATTTCGCGGCGGGTCATGCCAAGGATGGCGCCGTTGAGGTAGACATTCTCCCGCCCCGTGAGCTCGCGGTGAAAACCGGTGCCCACTTCGAGCAGCGAGGCGAGGCGGCCGCGATAGCGAACGCAGCCGGTGGACGGCGGCGTGATGCGCGAGAGAATTTTGAGCAGAGTGGACTTGCCTGCTCCGTTCGGGCCGATGATCGCCACGATCTCGCCTTCGGCGATCTCGGCGTTGACCCCGCGCAACGCCCAGAAGAGTCCCTCCTCCTCTTCGCCGCGCGAAAACCAAGAGGCGGGGTGGACCGCTCGAAGCGCTTTCGCGGCATGGCGCTGGAGCGACTCGCGAAAGTTGCGGCTAAGGGCGCGGCGTTCCCCGCGGCGAAAGGTCTTCCCGACGTCCTCGATGCGAATGGCCCAGCTCATGATCGGTTGGCGGCGAACGACCCGCCGCGGGCGGAGCAAGGGGACTTCCTCGCGGCCCAAATCCCCGCGTAAGGCATGAGGAGAGTCCATCCTCGGTCGAGAAATATGCGCCGCCCTCGCCGCATTTTGGACTCCAGCCGCTGCGCCGGCGACGCCCTCCCTCGCTTCGCGGTCGAGTGATTTTCCTTGAGCACGGAATGCGGAAAGGGAAGGCGAGGCCGCCGGCCGAGCCGTCGCATCCTTCTTGCGAGGGGTCCGGAATCTCGATACGCCCCGCCCCCCCGGTCCTCCCGGGATGATGAGGAGGGTCGCTTTCTGAAAATGGGACGAATCCGTGGATTTGGGCCCGCGGGATTGTCGGATGGATTTGGGCCTCTGGCCATTGGGAATATTTAGAGAAGATCCACGATCGCCTGTTCCCGACGCCGAAAGAACCAGATGCCGAAGGCAAGCAGGACGGCGGCGGTGACGAAGTTCCCCGCGAGGAGTTTCCACGGGACATAGGCCGCGGAGAAGCAGAGGGCGCGGTAGGTTTCGATCACTCCGGCCATCGGATTGAGATTGATGAAGATTCCCAGCGCCTTGGTGAAGCGCGTGGCGAGGAGGCGTTCCAGGGGATAGATGATCGGCGTGCAGAGCATGCCGATTTGAATCAAGAAGGGCGTCACGTATCGGATGTCGCGATACTGAGCGTTGAGCGAGGCGAGCACCAGTCCGACCCCCATGGCCGTCCCGAGTTGGAGCATCAGCAGCAAGGGGGTGAACGGAAGAAACCACCATGTCCAAAATCCCCGGTAAATGGCCAGCGCGTTGAACATGATCCAGCCGATCGCGAAATCCACTACAGTGCCAAGGACCATCGCCGTCGGAATGATGAGACGCGGAAAATAGACCTTGCTGATGAGGCCGGCGCTGCCCTCCATGCTCCCCGCCGCCTGGGAAAGCCCGTTGGAAAAGCAGGTCCAGGGGATCAACGCCGCCAAATAGAAAATCGAATAGGGAAGGCCCGCGCTCGGCATATGGACGACGCGCCCGAAGATGATGGAAAACGCGCCGGCCATGACGAGGGGCTGGAGGATCACCCACGTCACGCCGAGCGCCGTCTGTTTGTAGCGGACCTTGACGTCGCGCTCGATGAGCGCGCGGAAGAGGTCGCGGTATTGCCAGAGGTCGCGGAGGGATTGGAGAAACCGCACGCGCGCGTCCGCAGAGACCAGGGTTTCAGGAGGCGCGGACGAAGGGTGCATGCCGAGGGAGCGCGCGCCGCGTTTTAGGCCGTCGCCGCCGGATTCTCCTGAGAGGCCGGAGGTTCGGCGGGCGCGCGGTGCCCGCTCTTGCGTTTCGCGTCGCGCCCATAATAGTAAGTCGAATAATAATAATAATAGTAGTAGTGGGCGGACGTCGTATCGATCTGGTTGAGCACGAGGCCGAAGATCTTCGCCCCGCGCTGCTTGAGCAGATGCATTGAGCGGTTCACGAACCGCAGGGAGGTCTGGTTCGCTTTCACCACGAAGATGATCCCGTCCAGCGAGGGGCCCATCGAAAGGGTGTCGTCCGTCGCCAGGACGGGCGGCGTGTCGATCACAATGCGATGGTAATACTGCGACATCTGCGCGAGGAGCTGGCGGAAGTTCTCGCTGAGGAGGAGTTCGCCGGGATTCGGCGGCGCGTTTCCCGCGCGCAGGAGGTGCAGGTTCGGGATGCGCGTCTCCACGACGCAGGAATCGAGGCTGGCTTGCCCGCTGAGCGCCTCGGAAAGCCCGGCGCCGTTCTCCATGTCGAAGAAGTGATGGACGGACATCTTCCGCATGTCGGCGTCAATGAGCAGCGTGCGTCCTCCTTCGACTTGCGCGAGGCAGCAGGCGAGATTGACGGAGCAGGTCGTCTTGCCGTCGTTCGGGATGGCGCTCGTGATGGCGATCGTTCTGGCCTGCCCTCCAATCGGGGAGAACATCAGGGAGGAGCGCACGTTGCGGAACGATTCGGAGAAGTTGTTGTGCTCCGGAAGGTTCGCCATGAGGAGCGGCATGGAGTCGTCCTTGCGCCCCGCGATCATCGGGATCTGGCCGAGCACGGTCTCCGGCACGAGTTCCTGAAGCTCTTCGATGGTCTTCACGCGGTCGTCGAAGCGCTCGAGGAGGAAGATGATGAACGCGGCAATGCCGAGTCCCAAGAGCCCGGAGATCATGAGTTGGCGCGTGCGGTTCGGACCGACGGGCGCGCTGCCGGCCGTAGCCGGCTCGTGGATCTGGATCAGCTCCTGTTCCAGGCCGCCCGCGGTGT
>JABWAM010000183.1 GCA_013360985.1 Verrucomicrobiia bacterium
CTGCTGGCGCTTCGACGCGTGGCCGGTGGTCGCCGTCGTCTTTTTGACCCACCTGGTCTTCGACTGGGTCAAGCCGCGTCTGAAGGGGCATCCGTTGAAGTGGTACGCCGTGGACCAGATCGCCCACGTCGTGACGCTCGGTGTTTGCGCGGCGTGGATGGTGAAGAGCCTTCCGCTGGCGAGCATGCCGATTTCCGCCATCCTTCCGCCGAGCGCGCAAGTGATTCTCGCCGCGTATCTGACGATTCTCCGTCCGTTGACCATCGGGATGGGCCTTTTTCTCAAGCCGTGGCTCGATGAACTCGCCGCCGCCAACGGCGGCGCGCACGCGGGTTCCGAAGGACCGATCACCGGACTGACCCGATCGAGCGAGTGGATCGGCAACCTCGAACGACTTTTCGTCCTGACGGCCGTATTGGCGCAGATCGAATATCTCGTCGCGGGCCTGCTCGTCGCCAAGGCGATCATGCGCGCGCCGGAGTTGTTCCGGAGCGAACAGCGGCGGCGGGCGGACTACATCATCCTTGGGACGTTCGGCAGCGTGGGTCTCGCGTTTCTCGTGGGGGTCCTGGCGAATTTCGCGCTGGGGGCCTATAGCGGCTCCTGATCATAGCGCGCGGAAGGCTTTGTCCGCCGCGCGCAGCGTCGCTTCGATGTCCGCTTCCGTATGGGCGGCGCAGAGGAAGCCGGCTTCGAACTGCGACGGCGCGAGATTGATGCCGCGGGCCAGCATCTCGGCGAACCAGCGTCCGAAGGCGGCGGTGTCGGAGAGTTTCGCGTCGGCGAGATTGCGCACCGGGCCTTCGCGGAAGTATGCGCAAAACATCGAGCCGGCGCGCTGGACGCAGCAGGGGCGCTTCGCCCGCCGCGCGGCCTCGCGGAGGCCGGTTTCCAGCGCGGCGCCCAGGCGTTCCATATGGGCATAGGGATCGGGCGTTCCGTCGGGAGGAGCGATCAGGCCGCGGAGGTTGGCGAGCCCCGCGGCGAGGGCGATCGGATTTCCTGAAAGCGTGCCCGCCTGGTAGACGGGCCCGAGCGGGGCGAGATGATCCATGATCTCCGCGCGACCGCCGAACGCACCGACGGGGAGGCCGCCTCCGATCACTTTTCCGAGCGCCGTCAGATCGGGAGGGACTCCGGAGATCTGTTGCGCGCCGCCGGGGGCGACGCGGAAGCCGCTCATCACCTCGTCGAAAATGAGGAGCGCGCCGTGGGCCGAAGCCGTCTCGCGGAGAAACTCGAGCCAGCCCGCTTCCGGCAAATAGAGCCCGGCGTTGGCGGGGATCGGTTCGAGGATGACGGCGGCGATCTCGCGTCCGGATTCGCGGAACGCGGCGCGGACGGCTTCGCGGTCGTTGAAGGGGAGGCTGATCGTGAGCGCGGCGAGGGCGACGGGGACGCCGGCGCTGTCGGGACGGCCGAACGTCAGCGCGCCCGAGCCCGCCGTGACGAGGAGAGAATCTCCGTGGCCGTGGTAGCAGCCTTCGAACTTCACGATCCGGTCGCGTCCCGTGAATCCGCGCGCGAGACGGACGCACGACATGGCGGCCTCCGTCCCGCTGTTGCACATGCGGAGCTTTTCCATCGAGGGGACGAACGCGCGGATCGTTTTGGCCATCTCGATTTCGAGAGGATGACAGGCGCCGAAGCTGAGTCCGTCCGGCAGTCGTTCCGAGACGGCGCGAAGGATGGAGGGATGGGCGTGGCCGAGGATGTTCGGCCCCCACGTGCAGACGTAATCAATGAAGGTGTTTCCGTCGACGTCCGTAAGGCGGGCGCCGTGCGCGCGTCGGACGAAGAAGGGTTGGCCGCCCACGGCGCGGAAGGCGCGCACGGGGGAGTTGACGCCGCCGGGCATCAGCCCGAGCGCTTCGGCGAAGAGGGCGCGGGAGGCCTCGCGGTTCATCCGACGCCAAGGAGGCGAAGGGCGACCGCGTTGATGCTCCGTCCATCGGCGCGGCCGGCGGCCTTCGCGAGCGCGGCCTTCATCACGACGCCGATCTGGTTTTTCGAGGTGGCGCCCGTTTCCGCGATGGCGGCGCGGACGAGGGCTTCCATCTCTTCGGGAGTCAACGCCTGCGGGAGATAGGCTTTGAGCAGGGCGAGTTCGCGTTCCTCCTTGGCGAGGAGATCGCCGCGGCCCGCGGCGCGATAGCTCTCGATCGAATCCAACCGTTGCTTGATCTGCTTTTGAACGACTCCGAGGAAATCGGCTTCCGAGAGCGCGTCGAGGCGTTTCTCGATTTGATGGTATTTAAGCGCGCTTTTGAGGAGGCGGAGGAGGGCGACGCGGGCGGTATCGCGGGCGATCATGGCGGCCTTGATTTCGGCGTCGAGACGTTCGAGGGGGAGAGGCATAGGGGGCGGCGAAGGGTTTGGCGGAGGCCGTTCCCGAGTTGAATTCGGGATCGGCAGCCGAATTTTCTATTCGAGTTCCTTGAGCGCGTCGCGAAGGCGAGCGGCCTTCTCGTAGTCTTCGGTTTCAACGGCTTCGTGAAGCTGGCGCTGGAGTTTTTCGCGCGGAGTGAGCGGGCGTTCGCGTTTGATCTCGTCGAGCCATTTCTGGAGAAAGCCGATTTCGCTGCAGTTCTCGACGACCTCGGACGGGGCGCGATCTTCAAGGAAGCTCCGGATCTCTCCGAGGCCTTCCTCGATGAGACGGATCGCCTCGTCGTATTCCTCCTTTTGGAGCGCAAGCATGGCGCGCGCGCGGGAGCGCATCATGAGCACGTAGGGACGGAACTGTTGAAACATCATCCCAAGTTCGCCCTTGTTCGCGTGTTTCTCGACGAAGTCGAAGAGGCGCAGGTTGCGCTCCGTATCGCGGGCGACCTCGGCGAATCGCTGGAGTTGAAAGCAGGCGAGGTAGCGGTGGTAGTACTGCACGCCTTCCTGCTGGAGACGCACGCAGTCTTCGGGGGTGAGGCGGAAGGCCTCCGGTTTTCCTTCGCGCTCGGCGCGGGCCGCAAGGCGCTCGAAATGTTCGAGGAGCGATTCGCAGCCCATCGGGCGCAGGCCGTCGGGCCGTCCCGCAAGCTCCATCTGAAGGATGCCCAGGTCCACGCGGAGTTGGATGCGGGGTTCGCCGTCGGAGCCGGTCGCCTCGCGCGCCTGCACGACGCCCGGTTCATAAGGCCACTCCTTGAGCAGTTTGTCGTATTCGTTGGTCATCGCGTTTATCGCACCACCACCTGGTCGCCCAGGAGGCGGTACACGCTGACCAGATAGCCTTCTTCGCGCGTTTCGCCAACCGAGAAAATGCCCGTCACGCGGACGGGCTCGGGATAGAAGGAGACGACCTTGCCCGGCGCCATCGTGACGGCGACGACATGGTTCACGGCGGGAGTTTGTCCGAAGCAGCAGCTCCAAAGAGACTGAACGACGATGAAGCGCGTAAGGTTCTGGGGTTCGTTGAGGGGCATCATGAACCCGATGATCTCGACGCGTTTGCCGTCGAGCGCGCGGACTTTCTCGGGGATCGGCGTTTTGCCCTCGTCGTATTTCCATCCGCCGAGCAGGTTGAACTTGACCTTGAGAGGCGGAGGCAGAGGCATCGCGGGGCGCGGATGCGCGGCGCCTTCAGGGGCTGGAGCTTCCCGAACGAGGACGGCGCCCGGTTTGGCGCTTCCCGGTTTTCTTCCGAGGAGCAGCGCGGGCACGCTCTGGCCGAGGAAGAAGAAACGGCCCGCCACGCCGGCGCCCATCACGATCAGCAGAGCGAAGATGAGGCGAGCGAGGCGTCGGCGTCGGGCGGGGGTCATCGTTGGGAGACCGACGCGGCGGTCTTGCCGCGGCGCGCGCGCGCGCGCCGCGTCGGAGGCGCCTGCAAGACGCCGATGGAGCGGTAGCGGCGATAACGCGATTCCAGCAGGCGCGAGATTGGCTGGCGCGCGAGCGCGGCGAGGTGTTTCGCGAGCAGCATCTTGAGGTCGCGCGCGACGCCTTCCACGTCGTGGTGCGCGCCTCCCAGCGGTTCGGGAACGATCTCATCCACGAGTTTTGCGCGGAGCAGATCGCGCGCGGAGCAGCAGAGCGCCTCCGCGGCCGCCGGCGCGTGCGCGCGGTCTTTCCAGAGGATCGCGGCGCAACCTTCAGGCGAGATCACGGAATACCAGGCGTTTTCGAGCATCAGGACGCGGTCGGCGACGCCGATGCCGAGCGCTCCGCCGCTGCCGCCCTCGCCGATGACGGCGGCGACGATCGGCACGCGAAGAGAGAACATCTCGCGAAGGTTCACCGCGATCGCTTCGGCGACGTGGCGCTCCTCGGCCTCCACGCCGGGATAGGCGCCCGGCGTGTCGATGAAACAGAGGATCGGCAGATCGAACCGGTCGGCCATGCGCATGAGGCGCAACGCCTTGCGATAGCCCTCGGGATGCGCCATGCCGAAGTTGCGCAGCAGGTTTTCCTTGGTGTCGTGTCCTTTCTGTTGCCCAATCGCCATGACGCGCCACGGGGCTTTGCCGTCGTGAAAGGTCGCGAATCCTCCGATGAGCGCCTGATCGTCCGCATGGATGCGGTCTCCGTGAAGCTCGGTGAAGTCCGTGAAAAGGCGCGCGGCGTAGTCGAGGAAGTAGGGGCGCCGCGGATGGCGAGAAATCTGAACGCGCTGCCAGGCGGTGAGATTGGAATAAATCTGTCGCCGTTCGGCCGCGAGGCGGCGTTCGAGCACGGCGATTTCACCCGTAAGGTCCAGCTTGTTCGCTTTCGCGCGCGCGCGCATCTCCTCGATGTGGCGTTCCATTTCCGCCAAGGGGCGTTCGAATTCGAGCGGGAAAGTCTTCATCCATCGCACAGGTTATCGCGCGCGCGCGCGTCCGCAAACCCATTTATGCGCCCGCCGAACGTTCGGGGGATCGCCGCTCCACCGTCCGTCGTCCGCCGCGCGCTTCCCAAATCCATGGATCAGCTCGATTTTCAGAGAGCAACCCTCATCATCCATGGAGGATCGGAGAGGTGGGTCGTGTCGAGATTCCAGACTCCCCACAAGAAGGGTGTGACGGCTCGGCCGGCGGCCTCGCCCTACCT
>JABWAM010000184.1 GCA_013360985.1 Verrucomicrobiia bacterium
CGCGAAGCGAGGGAGGGCGCCGCCGGCGGCGGCGCCGCGGCCGCGGTTTGAGTCCAGAATGTTGCGAGGGCGTCGCATGTTCCTCGGCCGAGGATGGACCCCCCCCATGCCTTACGCGGGGATTGGGGTTCCGGGAACCTTCCCAATCCCCGCGGAGGCAAGGATTTGGAACGCGGTTCCCTCTTTGACTCGCGCGGCGATCCGGCGCATCGTATCGGCCGCATCCAAGCCGCATGGAACCTCTTCACGTCACTCCCTTGCACGATCGCCATCAGGCGCTCGGCGCGAAAATGGTTGCGTTCGGCGGCTGGCGCATGCCGATCCAGTATCGCGGCGGCATCGTCGAGGAGCATCTCGCCACGCGCCGCGGCGCGGGGTTGTTCGACGTCTCGCACATGGGTCGGCTTTCGATCTCCGGCTCCGAGGCGCTCGCGTTTCTTCAGCACAGCCTGACGAACGACGCCGCGGCGCTTTCTCCCGGCCGCGCGCAATACACGATGCTCGCCGACGACGCGGGCGTCGCCGTGGATGACGCCTACCTCTATCGTTTTGACGAGGACCGCTACCTCTTGGTCGTCAACGCCGCCAACCGCGCGAACGACCTGGCGCATCTCGCCCGCCTCGCGCGCCGTTTTCCCGGCGTCGAGATCCGCGATTGGAGCGCGCAACTCGCCATGCTCGCCCTCCAGGGACCGGAATCCGAAGCCCTCCTCCGCCGGCTCCTCACCGAAGGAACCTTGCCGGAGGCGCGCCGCAACGCCGCCGCCACTGCGCGGATCCTGGGCGTGCCCGTCCGGATCGCGCGCACGGGTTATACCGGCGAACCGATCGGGTTCGAGCTGATGCCTCCCGCGGAATCCGCCGGAGCGCTCTGGGACCGCCTGATCGCCGAAGGCGCAACGCCCGTCGGCCTCGGCGCCCGCGACACCCTCCGCCTCGAAGCGGGCCTCCCCTTGTACGGCCATGAACTCGGCGCGCGCGCCAACGGAGAAACGATTCCGATCTTCGCCTGTCCGCTCGCGCGTTTCGCGGTGAGCTTCGCTCCCTCCAAAGGAGATTTCGTGGGGCGAACGGCGCTCCAGCGCCAGCGCGAAGCCGCGGACCTCCTCCGGAACGGCGACGCAACCCGCCACGCCGAGATGCCCCGCCGCATCGTTTTGCTCGCCATCCAGGAAAAAGGCGTGGCGCGCGAAGGCGCCGCGGTCTTCCGCGACGCCGCGCCCGCCGGCGAAGTCACCAGCGGCACCATGGTTCCCTACTGGCTGCCGGACACGGCGAACGCGCACGCCCTGCGTCCGCTGGCCTGCGCGCTCGTGGACAGCCGCGCGCGTCAGGGCGACGTCTGCGCAATCGAGGTTCGGGGGCGCCGTCTCTCCGCGCGCCTGGTCGCGCGCTTTCTTGATACGCGCGTTCCGCCTCGCGCCCTTCCCCTCCTCTGATCCTCCCGCCGTCTTTCCACGCCAGACCGCGCCTCGTTTCTCGAAGCGAAACCGCGATCCCCGCCAAAATTCATTCGCCACACGAAGCCTTTTCGCTAGCGTTCCTCCTCCATGATTCCCGAAAACCTCAAATACACGAAATCGCACGAATGGATCCGCCTCGACGGAGACCGCCTCGCGACGATGGGCATCACGGCTTATGCCGTTCAACAACTCGGCGACATCGTCTTCCTTGATCTCCCCAAGGTCGGCGCGAAGGCCGTCGCGGGCCAAACGATCGGCGTCATCGAGTCCGTGAAGGCCGCCGTGGACCTGTACGCGCCGATCTCGGGCGAAGTGCTCGAAGTGAACACTCTGCTCGCTGAAAATTTCGAAGCGCTCGCCAAGGATCCCTATGGGCAAGGTTGGATGGCGAAAATCCGAGGGGCCGAGGAGGGCGTTCCTCCGGATCTGCTGAGCGCCGCGGAATATCAGAAGTGGATCGCCCAGGAGGCGAAAGCGTAGTCCCCTCGCCCGCCTCACGCCCCCGCCCTCCATGCCCTACATCGCGAACACGCCCCAACAAACCGAGGAGATGCTCCGGGCGATCGGCACGGATGTGGAAGGCCTTTTCGCCGATATCCCCGCGGCGCTCCGTTGCGCGGGAATTCAGGCGCCGGCGGGATTGCCGGAGCAAGATGTCCGCAATCGGTTGGCTGCGGCCGCAAGCCGCAATCGCGCGGATCTCATCGGCTTCCTCGGCGGCGGATTCTACGATCACTTCATCCCCGCGGCGGCGCCCGCCCTCGCCTCGCGGAGTGAGTTTTTCACCTCCTACACCCCGTATCAACCGGAGATCTCTCAGGGCGTGCTCCAGGCGATCTACGAGTTTCAGTCGGCGATTTGCCGAATCACCGGTATGGAGGTCTCCAACGCGAGCCTGTACGACGGCGGCACCGCGCTCTACGAGGCGATCATGATGGCGCTGCGCATCACGGGCCGTCGCCGCGTGATCGTGGACGATTCGGTAAGCCCGATCTATCGCACCATGGTGCGCACCTATACGCGCAACTTGGGAATCGAGCTGGTGGAAACGACTTCCCGGGGAGGATTACTCGACCGCGACGCCGTCGCCCGGGCGCTCGACGACCAAACCGCCGCGGTCGCCGTCCAAAACCCGAACTTCTTTGGATGTCTGGATGACTACACGGATCTCGCGGAATCGGCCCATCGCCACGGCGCGCTGCTCATCGCCTGCGTCTACCCCGTTTCGCTCGGCATCGTGAAGACGCCGGCCGCCATGGGCGCCGACATCGTCGTCGGCGAAGGCCAAAGCCTGGGTCTGCCGCTCTCCTTTGGCGGTCCGTATCTCGGCTTCATGGCGGCGCGGATGCAGCACGTGCGCAAGATGCCGGGGCGCATCTCAGGCCGCACCGTGGACGCCCAGGGGCGCCAGGGCTTCGTTCTGACCCTTCAGGCGCGCGAGCAACATATCCGACGGGAAAAAGCGACCTCCAACATCTGCACGAACCAGGGGTTGTGCGCGCTGACGGCGCTCGTGTTCCTGAGTTTGCTTGGCAAACAGGGTTTTCGCGAACTCGCCACAACGTGCGCCGAGAAAGCTTCCTACGCCGCCCAACGCCTCCAGGCCATTCCCGAAGTCCGGATGCGCTTCGGAAAACGCTACTTCTTCAACGAGTTCGTCCTCGAACTGCCCGTCTCCGCGGACCGCGTGACGCGCCGTTTGCTGGAAAAAGGGTTCGCCGCGGGTTTTCCGCTCGTGCGCTACTACCCGAAGATGGAGAAGAGCCTGCTCGTCGCCGTCACGGAAAAACGGACCAAGGAAGAGATCGATCTTTTTGCCCACACGCTGGAGATTTCAATTTGAAGGCATGACGCCCTCCTCGCCCATCATCTTCGACAAGAGCGTTCCCGGACGCGTCGGCGTCCGCCCCTCTCATCAGTCGGGCTGTCCCCCGCCTCATATCGAACCGAAACTCTTGCGGGAGCAGCCTGCCGCGCTGCCCGAACTCTCGGAACTCGACGTCGTCCGCCATTTCACGGGGCTTTCCCGCCGCAACTTCGGCCTCGATCTGGGCTTCTATCCGCTCGGCTCCTGCACGATGAAGTATAACCCGAAGCAGAACGAAGCGGTCGCCGCGCTCTCGGGTTTCGCCGCGTTGCACCCGCTCCTCCCCCAGTTGCCTACGGGCGAGATGCTTGTGCAGGGCGCCCTGGCCGTCCTGCACGATATGGACCGGCGCCTCTCGGAGATTTGCGGCATGGCGGCCTTCACCCTGCAACCGCTCGCCGGCGCGCACGGGGAACTCACCGGCGTGATGATCATCGCGGCGTATCACAAGGACCGCGGAAATACCAAGACGACCCTCCTGATCCCCGACAGCGCCCACGGCACCAATCCGGCCTCCGCCGCGATTGCGGGCTACGACGTGCGCGCCATTCCTTCGGGGAAGGATGGGCGGATGGATCTCGCGGCGCTCAAGGCGGCTCTCGACGACCGCGTCGCCGGCCTCATGATGACGAACCCCAACACGCTCGGCCTCTTCGAGCCGCGCGTGCGCGAGATCGCCGACCTCGTTCACTCCGTGGACGGATTGATGTACTACGACGGCGCGAACCTGAATCCCCTGCTCGGGCGCTGTCGTCCGGGCGACATGGGGTTTGACATTGTCCACCTCAACCTGCACAAGACGTTCAGCACGCCGCACGGCGGCGGCGGCCCCGGCGCGGGACCCGTTGGCGTGTGCGAACGCCTCGTGGAGTTTCTTCCCGTCTCCCTGGTCAGGGAACGGGCGGACGGATCCTTCTTCCTGGACTACGACCGGCCGAAATCGATCGGGTACATCGCGCCGTTCTACGGCAACTTCGGAATCATCCTGCGCGCCTACGCCTATCTGCTCGCTCTGGGAAAAGAAGGCCTCCTCCGCGTCTCGGAACACGCCACCCTCAACGCGAACTACCTCAAGGAACGCCTCAAGCCGTTTTATGACCTCGCCGTGGACGCCGTCTGCAAGCACGAATGCGTCTTCTCGGCCAAGCGGCAGGCCGCGCACGGCGTGCACGCGCTCGATCTCGCCAAAGCGCTCATCGACCGGGGGTTTCATCCACCGACGGTCTACTTCCCGATCACGGTTCCCGAGGCGATGATGATCGAGCCGACGGAAACCGAATCAAAGGAAACGCTCGATGCCTTCATCGAGGCGATGATCGACATCGCCAAGCTCGCCGAATCCCATCCGCAAGAGGTGACCTCCTGTCCGAAGACCACGGTCGTCGGCCGCCTCGACGAGGCGCGCGCCGCGCGGCAACCCGACCTCGCCAGCCTGGGCTGAGCGCGAACGTCCCGTTCGTCCACGCATCCTCAAGGGTCTGGAAAGGCCGCTCCATGCCCCCAAATCCCCGCGTCAGGCGTGGAGGAGTCCATCCTCGGTCGAAGAACATGCGACGCCCTCGCCACATTTTGGGCTCAAGCCGCGGCCGCGGCGCCGCCGGCGGCGACGCCCTCCCTCGCTTCGCGACCGAGCGGATTTTTCCCAAGCACGGACGGGGGAAAGGGAGGGCGAG
>JABWAM010000185.1 GCA_013360985.1 Verrucomicrobiia bacterium
GGTCAGCGCCGGGGGCGTTCTTGGAAGAAACACCGCGTCTTCGCAAGGCAACCAGGTGTTCATCGCGGATTCCGGCTCGGTCTGGCACGCGAGCGGCGGCGTATTCACCGTGGGCGAGGAGGGCGGCAACAACACGGTAACGATCAGCAACGGCGGCGTCCTCTACAGCGGCGCCGCGTATCTCGGCGCGGTCTCTCCCAATCGTTACGCGGCAAGCAACAACACGGCCCTCGTGAGCGGCGCGGGCTCGCTCTGGACGAACAGCAGCCTGACGGTCGGGCACGGCGGCGGCAACAATACGCTGATCCTCCGCGACGGCGGACGCGTCGTGAGCGGATCCGGCACGATCGGACTGAACACGGGCGCCGCCAGCAATCTCGTCCTCGTGAGCGATTCTGGTTCGTTCTGGGACATCGCCGGCGCCCTTGCGGTCGGCTCCAATCCCAACAACTCCTTGATCATCACCAACGGCGGTCTCGTCCGGAACAACAGCGGTCGGATCGGTTACGGCGTCGGCGCGAGCAACAACGTGGCGCGGGTCACCGGCGCCGGATCCACATGGAGCAACACCAGCGCCCTGTACATCGGTTACAACGGCGGCAGCAACCTCTTGTGGATCGCCAATGGCGGCAAAGTCGTGAGCGCGGGGGGAACGCTGGGCTTCAACAACGCCGGTTCCGCCAACAACGCCGTGCTCGTCGCGGATTCCGGTTCGGTGTGGGATGCGGGGAACGCGGCGATCACGCTCGGCAGCACGTCGTCCGGTCCCGGCAACAGCATGACCATCAGCAACGGCGGAAAAGTCTTTTCCGGCGGCGGCACGCTGGGCGTCACCGTCGGGTCGTCCAACAACATGGCGCGAGTCACCGGCAGCGGCTCGGTCTGGACGAACGGCGGCGCGCTGACCGTTGGATCGGCCTCCTCCTTCAATTCGATGACGATCGCCGACGGCGGGTATGTGCTCAACAGCAGCGGCACGATCGGAAGCTCCGCGGGCGCGAACAACAACACGATGCTGGTCACCGGCAGCGGCACGATCTGGTCGAACATCGGCGCGCTCGTCGTGGGCGCCAGCGGCGTCAGCAACCTCCTTCAGATCCTCGATGGCGCCAAGGTCTTCAGTTATGGTCAGGGAAAAGTTGGGGTAAGCAGCAACCACAACACAATGGTCGTCGCGGGCCCCGGCTCCGCTTGGTATGACCTGGACAATCAGATCTTTCTTGGGGATCAGAACAACAATCGGGCAAGCTTCAATCAGCTCATCATTACGAACTTCGGCTACGTCTTTGCGACGGGCGGTCACGTCGGGCGTTCTTCGGGAGGCGTCAGCAACGCGGTCCTCGTCGCCTCGGGCGGAGTTTGGACAAATTCGGGCGGCGTGGCCATCGCCAATGGATCCTCCAACACCTCGTTCAACAGCATCACGATCGAGAGCGGCGGACAGGTCTTGATGGGCGGCGCCTTCACCATCGGCACCTCGGCGAATGGCGCGAGCAACTGGCTATTGGTTACGGGCGTCGGTTCTCTTTTGCGCAGCACGCAGTATCAGATGCTGCTGGGCGACCTCAGCAACTCGTGGAATACGGCGACCATCAGCAACGGAGGGCAGCTCTTCGCGCCGGGGATCACCGTTGGCAAGGGACTCGGGAGCACCAACAATGCGATCTTCCTGACCGGCCACGGAAGCCTCTTGCGCACATCCGCTCTCTATGTGGGAACCAACAGCCAGGGTTCAGGAGATGGGCGCGTCCTGGTGACGGATGGAGGTATTCTTGAATCCTCGACCCTTCTCGGAGGCTTCAACAACAGCGGCACGATCAGCAACGTTGGCGGCGTCTATCGGTTCACCACCGCGTCTCCGGATATCACTCCGAACACGGCGGGCGCGATCACGCTCTCCAACGGCACGGTGGCTTTCCGCGGGGTGAACAACGCGGCGGTCAACGGAGGCATCATGAACATCGCCTATTCGGGCGCAAACACGCTCCAACTCGATTCGGCGACGAACGCCGCGACCGCCTGGACGTTCGCGAACGGCGGCGCGTTCACGACACTCGAACTCGTCGGAACCAACGCGCGCTGGCAGGGCAGCGCCCTGCAGATCGGAGATGGCGGGACGCTGCGCGTCTCGAATACGACCGCCTCCATTGGCGCCGTACTCACCAACGCGGGCACGATCCAGGCGATCCACGCGCACGTGACCTACGGAAGCCCCGTGGTCCTGAGCGGCCTCTACTTCAGCGATCCCTCGACGAACACCTTCGTCTCGAACCTGACGGTGGCCGCTTCGGGCGCGCTCCAGGGGAGCAACGGCGACCTGTTCGTCTTCCAGCAAAATCTCCTCATGGGTTCCACGAACCGTTCGCAGTACGATCTTTCGTTCGCCACGATGCGTTTCACCGATGCGGGCGGCGGCCCGACGAATCACGTGCTCGATTTGACGGGCAGCGGCGCGCTGGACCTCGGCTCGAATTGGCTGAACGTCGCCCAGCTCGCGACGAACTTCTCGCTCGGCCGCCTCGAACTCGGCTTGGGCAACCGCCTCCAGATCACCGGCGGCCTCGCCAACGCCTTTTACGTCGGGGCGCTCGATCTCGGCGGCCTCGGCACGAACGCGCTGGCGGGCTCGCTCGATCTCGACGTGAACCTCTATTACGATCCGAACCTCGGAGAGAACGCCTTTCTCGCCGGACAGACCTACAGTTTCGCGGGCTGGAATGGTTCGCTCACTCCGCTCGGCATTCCGATTCCCGAGCCGACTTCGTTCCTGGCGATGGGCGCGGGGCTGATGACGTTGATCCTCCTTCGCCGCCGTTCCGACAAAAGATCATTGGCCGTGTCCTGCGAAGGTTAACTCAAATCCCCGCGTAAGGCATGGGGGGAGTCCATCCTCGGCCGAGGAACAGGCGACGCCCTTCCTCGCTTCGCGACCGAGCGGATTTTTCCCAAGCACGGACCGCGGAAGGGAGGGCGAGGCCGCCGGCCGAGCCGCTGCACCCCTCTCATGGGAAGTCGGAAATCTCGGCATGATTCGCGACCGAGCGGATTTTCTTCAAACGCGGACCGCGGAAGGGAGGGCGAGGCCGCCGGCCGAGCCGCTCCCAAATCCCCGCGTAAGGCGTGGGGGGAGTCCATCCTCGGTCGAGGAACAGGCGACGCCCTCGCCACATTTTGTGGTGAAGCCGCTGCTGCGGCGCCGCCGGCGGCGGCGTCCTCCCTCGCTTCGCGACCGAGCGGATTTTTCCCAAGCACGGACGAGGGAATGGTAGGGCGAGGCCGCCGGCCGAGCCGTCGCACCCTTCTCATGGGGAGTCGGGAATCTCGGCATGATCCGCGGAAGGGAGGGCGAGGCCGCCGGCCGAGCCGTTGCATCCCTCTTGTGGAGAGTCTGAAATTTCGACACAACCCACCCCTCCGATCCTCCATGGAGGATGAGGAGGGTTGCTCTCTGAAAATCGAGCTGATCCGTGGATTTGGGGCTAAAGCAGCCGCGCCTTCCGTTTACAGCCACCCGGTTTCTTTCGCGAGCAGGCCGACGTAGCGCACGTAATCGGGCCAGGAGATGTCGCTGGGCACTCCGTGGTCGCAGCCGGGGATGAAGCCGCCGTCGCGGATTACGGGACGAATCCGCGCAATCTCCTCGACGATCACGTCGCCGCCCTTGGCCATCGCGCGCTTGTCCACCCCGCCCCGATAGCCCATCTTGCGGCCGAAACGGCGGCGGAACGCGTTGATGTCGTTGAGCGCGGCGACCTCCACCGGGTCGCAGACGTTGACGCCCGCCTCGATCCAGATCGGGATCAGTTCGCCGATGAACCCGTCGGAATCGATGTCGTAGATCGGCACCTTGTGCTTGCGCAGGATTTCGCCCCAACGGAGGTAACTGGGCAACAGGCGTTCGCGCACCATCTTCGGCGAGATCATCGAGAACTGTTTGTAGGCCATGTCCTCGCTGAAATGGACCCAGTCGTAGTCCACGTGGCGCAGGGCGTTCTCGAGGAGGCGCGCGACGTAGTCCTGCCAAAATTGGAGCATGTCCGCGACGAGTTCCGGCTCGTCGTACAACGCGGTGCACAACTGCTCGAATCCCATCCATTCGCGGAGCTGCCAGAACGGCCCGTGGATATTGATGCCGATCGGCCAATCCCGCCCCTTCAAGCGTTTCCCGCGTTCGGCGGCATCCGGCGGCAGACGGGACGGATCGTCGGGATCGTAGCGCCGCTTCATCTCCTCCCAGTCTTTCCAGTTCTCGACGGGACACTTGATCCAGCGGCGCGTGACGAAATCGATCGCCGAGCGGAGGTATTCCACGCCGAACTCGGCGCTGATCTCGCAGACGTTGCCCTTCCAATCCTGAACGATCTGCGTGTCGCCCTTCTTTTCGATCACCTTCTCCTCGAACATCGGGATCATCTGATGCACCAGAGGAAAACCCTCGCCCTCTTTCGGCCAGGGTAACGTCCCGCCGGCCTGGCGATAGGCGTATTCGTTGATCGCCTCGGGATGCGAAATTTCGGCGGGCAACCCCTCCTGATGCCAGCGCGCCCGGGTGGATTTCCGCCCCGCGCCCGGGTGGAGCGGGATGCGGTCCGGTTTCTCGAAGAGGAGGGTCGCGATGTAACGCTGGCGGGGAGTCATGGGAGAAGAGGCGAGGGATTTTCCGGCTTGTCGAATCGGCATTCTGCCGGTCATCTTGAGATCGCGCGTCCGCTTTCGCGACATGCGCATGTTCGTTTTTTCGACATGCCTCCCCTCCTCCACGCGGGTTTGAAACGCCAGCCGGCCGGCTATCGCTTCGCGACGGCGGACTACGATCTCCTCCAGGCGATCGTGATTCACCACGGAGAACTGTGGGCGCGCCTCGACGGAGCCCCCCCGACGCGCCTCCGCCGCGGCATGGCGCTCCTCCTGCGTCCGGGCAGCCGCTTCGAGCTGGCCT
>JABWAM010000186.1 GCA_013360985.1 Verrucomicrobiia bacterium
ATTTGACCGTTGCGGCGTCCGGATCGCTGGCGGGCAGCAATGGCGATCTCTTCGTGTTCTACCGCGACTGGGCGAACGCGAGCACCAACCGATCGCAGTTCGACTTGGCCTTTGCCTCGGTCCTGTTCACGAATGGCGGCGGCGCAACGAATCATACGCTGGATCTTGCGGGGAGCGGGGCGTTGGACCTTGGCTCCAACTGGCTGAATGTGGCGCAGCTCGCGACCAATTTCGCGATCGGGACGTTCTCGTTGGCTGCGGGGAACACGCTGACGCTGACGGGGGATGTCCTCAACGCCTTGTACGTGGGCGCGCTCGATCTTCAAGGGCTTGCCAGCACCAACGAACTCGGATCGCGGCTCTGGCTGGGAATCAACCTTTACTACGACGCGCATGAGCCCGGGAATGCTTATCTGAACGGGTTGACCTACGATCTTCCGGGCGATGGTTTTCTGATTCCGATTCCGGAGCCGTCCGCTCTCGGAGCGCTGGCGGCGGGCTCGGCGTTGCTGTGGTTCCTGCGCCGCCGCCGCGCATGAGATCATGGAGACGGCCACGTTTGGAGGCTTGCGTCGCGCCTCCACCGTTCGCGCGTTCACGCTCACCGAGCTTTTGGTGGTCGTGGCGATTCTCACGCTTCTCGCGGCACTTCTATTTCCCTCGCTGAAGGGAGCGCGAGAGGCCGCGAATTCCGCGGCTTGCGTCAGCAATTTGCGCCAGCTTGCCATCGGCGTTTGTCTCTATACCCAGTCCAACGACGATCGTCTCCCGATCGTGCGCGGCAATGCGGACACCGGCGACTACATTGGCTGGGTGGGCTTTCTCCAAAGCGTGGGCGCCGTGAAGCGCCCCACGCAATCGGAGTTAAACGCGGGAAAGGGCGTCCTCTTCTGTCCATCCCAGCGGCAATATGTCGCGAGAATTCATCCGCCGAGCGGCCAGGCGGAGTATGCCGTGACCTGGCCGAACGCGGATTCGTCATACGGTTTTACCATGCTGGGCGGCGTTTATAGCAAACTCCATTACGGAGGATTTCTCAATGAACGAAGCTCGTACAATTCCGACAACGGACTGCTCACCATGGATTGGGGGCCGTACGGGATCAATGAAATCTCCAACCCCGCGCGCGCGCCTCTGCTCGCCGACGGCGCGTTTGAATGGCAGGAGGACCGGAGCCGATGGATGTTCTTCGACCAGATGCATTACGTTCCGGGCCGCTACAAGTATCTCGGCGCGCCGCAGATCGGCGTTTACCCTTTGCACCGCGGCGGGGCCAACTACGCCTTCGTGGACGGCCATGTCGAGTTTGTTCGCGCCCCGTATTCCGCGAATTTCTTTCGTCTTCAGTAACGCGCCGACCCGAGGCGGGAAGGCGCGATGTTCCTGTGCGCCGCCGGATATTTCGTCTTGGGAACGCGGAATCTCCGGGCTATAGAGCCGGTGAACCCCCGCCGATTTTTCAGGAGACGCCGTTATGCCGCAGAGACATATCCGACTCTATATCCCCGGTCCCGTCGAGGTTTCGGAGCGCACTTGGCGGGCGTTTTGCACGCCAATGATCGGCCACCGCGGCGCCGGATTTCAGGAGCTTTACGCGGCGATCCAGCCGATGCTGCGGGAGTTGCTCTTCACGAAGAATCCGGTGTTCCTGTCCACGTCGTCGGCGTGGGGAGTGATGGAGGCCGCCGTGCGCAACCTCGTGCGGCCGGGCCGCCGCGTTCTCTGCTGCATGAGCGGCGCGTTTTCCGACAAGTGGTTCGACGTGGCCCTCGCGAGCGGGCTGCAAGCCGACAAGGCGCAGGTGGAGTGGGGGCGGGCGATCCTTCCCGAGCTCGTCGAGGCGAAGCTGAAGGAGCGCGCCTACGACGCGGTCACGCTGATTCACAACGAAACCTCGACGGGCGCGATGAATCCGCTCGCGGAGATCGCGGCGGTGGTGCGAAAGCATTCCGACGCCCTGCTCATCGTGGACGCGGTCTCCTCGATGTCGGGGGTGAAGATCGCGATGGACGCGCTCGGGATCGACGTGCTGCTCGCCGGCGTGCAAAAGGCCTTCGCGCTGCCGCCGGGGCTTTCGCTCTTTGCGGTTTCCGAGCGCGCCCTCGAACGGGCGAAGCAGACGCCCCACCGCGGGTATTACTTCGATTTTCTGGAGTTTCTCAAGAACCACGAGAACAACATGACGCCCTCCACGCCGTCGATCGCGCACGTCTTCGCGCTCAAGGCGAAGCTCGAGGAGTTCGCCGCCGAAGGGCTCGATCGCCGTTTCGCGCGCCATCTCGAAATGGCGATGATGGTTCGCCGCTGGGCGGCAGAGCGCGGATTCGCCCTTTTCCCTCAGGAAGGTTATGCGTCGGTGACCCTGAGTTGCCTCGAAAACACGCGGCAGGTGGAGGTCGCCGCGTGGATCCGTCGTCTCAAGGAGAAACACGCCTGCATCTTCGACGGCGGTTACGGCAAACTCAAAGGCCGCGCTTTCCGGATCGCCCACATGGGCGACGAGACGCCGGAAACCCTCCGCCGGCTCCTCGGCTGGCTCGACGACACCCTGGAGGCCAAGGGATGAAGCCCGCCGACGCGCACCGTGCCGCGGCGGGATGACGGCGCGTCTGGGGAACGGATGAGGACGCCGCGGATCCTGAACGTTCAACTCCCCAAAATCCATCGTGATGCGCTTGACGACCTGCGTTGCCGCCGCGTGCGTGGCGCTTCTCGCGCTCGCAGCCGCGGCGCCGTCGTGGTGGAACGGATTTGTTTACGACGACGCGGTTTACGTCGCCGGAAATCCGGTCGTGACCGGCCGTCTCTCGGCGTGGGAAGCGTTCACGACCTCTTATCCGCCGGGACGAAGCGACCAGGGGCTTTATCGGCCGCTGACGACCCTTTCCTTCCGTCTCGACGCGCAAACCTGGGGCGCCATCCGCGCGGGGGAATGGAACGGGTTTCACTTTACCAACAGCCTACTCCACGCGGCGTGCGCGACGCTCCTCTTCGCGCTCGCGCGGCGGCTGGGGCTTGGGCGCATTGCCGCAGGATGCGGCGCGGCGTGGTTCGCGACGAGTCCCGCGATCTCGGAAACTTTCTTTTGGATCTCGGCGCGGGCGGCCCTTCTGGCGGCGATCTTCACTCTCATCGCCGCGCTCGCGGCGACGGCGCCGGCGGGCCGCTGGCGCGCGCCGGCCGCCTTTCTGGCCTGGATCGCTGCGCTCCTTTCGAAAGAAAACGCAGTCGCCGCCCCGTTTCTCATCGCGGCGTTGTGGGCCTTTTTCCCCGCGCTGCCCCGCCCTCCGCGCGGCGCGCGGCTCCCCCTCGCGGCGGCGGTTCTCGGAGTCTTCGCGGCCTTCGCGCTGATCCGCGTCGCGGTACTCGGACACGCGACGCCGACCCTCACCGCCTTCACGGGGGTGGTGGACGTTTTTTCCCGTTTGTGGACGAGCCTCGCGCTCGGGTGGCGCTATCTCTTCCTGTGGTTTCTCCCGTTCGATCTCACCGTGCAGCACGACCTCGCGCCGATCGAGAGCGCGTGGAAGGGCCTCGCGCTCGCCGGCGCCTGGGCGATTCTCTTCTGGATCACCTGGCGGAAGCGCGCCCGTTTCCCGTGGTTGGGCGGGGCTCTGGCCTGGTTCGCGATCGCGTTGCTGCCGGTCGCGAATCTCCTGATCCCCATCGGCGCGGTGTTCACCGAACGATTTCTTTATCTCCCTTCGGCGCTTCTCGGCCCGGCGTGCGTCGCGATGCTGACTGTGGCGGCGCGGCGCGTGGGCTCCACGGACGACGTCGCGCGCAAGGCGGGAGGCATCCTTGCGCCCGTCTTCGGGGCGGGATTGATTCTTTGTTGGGTCCGCGCGCAGGATTGGCAGGATAATTTGACCTTGTGGGAAGCCGCGCTGCGCGTCGCGCCGGAATCGTTTCCCGCGCGCGCGGCGGCCGCCGACGCGCTCTTCCAACGGGGGCGTTTTGCGGAAGCGCATCTCCACGCCTCGGGCGCCCTGCGGCGGCTCGAAGGTCAGCCCGAGGCGTACCGCCGCCTCTTCGTGCCGAAGCTCACGGCTTTGGATGCGGCCGCGCAGGCGGGGATGCGCCACACGGTTTGGCAACGCCGCTTCGCCGCCGCCAACGCGGCGGCGCGCGCCTTGCGTTTCAAGGAAGCCCTTGGGCGCTATCGCGCTTTGGTGGAGGCCTGGCCGGAGCGGCCCGAGACGCAGGAGGCCCTGGGCGATCTCTATGTGCGGATGGCGAACCCGGTCGCGGCCCGCCAATGTTATCTGGAGGCGCTGAATCTCGGAGCGAACACTCCCGCGCTGCACGCCAAGTATGGGCAGGTCCTCAGCGTGCTGGGAAGCAAGGCGGAGGCGATCATGGCGTATGACGCGGCGTTGCGCGCCGATCCCTCCGACGCGATCACGCATTACAATCGCGGGGTCGCCCTGGCCGATCTCGGCGATCTTTCCGAGGCGCTTGCGGCGTTTCGCGAGGCCAGCCGCCACGCCCCGAAGCTGATCGCCCCGCGCCTCAACGCCGCCGGCATCCTCGTCCATCGCCGCGACTGGGCGGCCGCCCGCGAAGAGATCGCGCGCGTGCTGGAGGTGGATCCGAAACAGCAGGACGCGATCTCTCTGCTGAAGAAAATCCCTGCCGATCGCCCGTGAGAAAGAAGCGCGCCGTCGTCGCCGGATTCATGAGCACCTGCCCCATCGCGGGCGTGGTGTGGCAGCACATTCATTATCTCCTCGGACTCAAGCGGCTCGGCTGGGAGGTCGTTTACATCGAGGATTCCGCGCGCCATCCCTACAACGCGGTGAGCTTCGAGAGCGGCGAGGCGGCCATCCCGCATGCCGTCGCCGTGACCAAAGCGCTCGCGGAACGCTTCGGTTTTCGATGGGCGTA
>JABWAM010000187.1 GCA_013360985.1 Verrucomicrobiia bacterium
GCCGGCGGCGCCGCAGCAGCGGCTTCACCACAAAATGTTGTAGAAGCGTCACGCATTTCTCGATTGAGGATGGGTTTCCCTATGCCTTACGCGGGGATTTGGGAGGAGACAAGAGACGGGCAACGGAATCCAGAATCAAGTCCGGTCATGAGTTTTCCGCCTTGCGTCGGATCGCGGATTTGGCGAGGCTGATCCCTCGAGCCGAAAATCCATCCGAACCCATGCCCAGCGAAGAAGTTCTCAACGTCGAAGGAACCGTGCTGCAGGTGCTGCCCGGCACCATGTTCCGCGTGGAGTTGCCCAACAAACACCAGGTGCTCGCTCACATCGCGGGCAAGATGCGCAAGCGTTTCATCCGCCTCGTTGTCGGCGACCGCGTCAAGATGGAGATGAGCCCGTACGATCTCGACAAGGCGCGGATTGTTTATCGTCTCAACAAAACCGCCGCCCCTGCGCCGACGGAGCGCTGAAGACGCGGCGACTCCGCGTCGTTTTTCGCGCGTCGAGATTGCGCGGCGCGCGGCTTATCCCCGTTTTCTCCGACGGAGAGAGCCCAGGAGCGTCAGACCTGCGCCCACGATCAGGAGGGGCGACGGCTCGGGGATCGCCAACGGCACGAGCGCGCCGTTCCACTCGGCAAAGTCATAGGTCAGTCCGCCGAGATCGGCGTTCTCGATCGCCGTCGGGTCGTAGTAGAGGTTGACGTCCAGATCGAGGACGCTCGCCAGGGCGTTTGTGCCGAGGCCGCCGAGATCGAGCGCTCCAACATAGAAAGCGTTGCCCACGCCGCCGGTGATCTGGAGGCGGTTGCCCAGGGCAAGTTCGAGACGTCCGAGGGAGAAGTTCGTCGCGAGCTGGGCGACATTCATCCAGTTCGAGCCCAGGTCGAGCGCGCCGCTTTCCGAAAGATCAAGCACGTGGTTGGTCGGTCCACCGCCCGCGTCGGCAAAACGCATCGCGGCCGCGGAAAGATCGAACTGCGAACGATTCGTGGACCCCATGAGAAGGTTTTGACGGAAGACGAACCGATCGCCATTGCTCCCCTGGAGCGCGCCGGAGGCGGTCACCGTCAGGTTCGAGGTAAAGGTGTTGGTCGAGGGGTCGCTGTGGTAGAGGCCGCTCATGACCACGGGGCCTCCATAGGTCACGTTTGCGTGGATCGCCCGGATCGCGCCCGCGTTGGTGAGCACGGCGCCGACGGTCGCCGTGGCGTTCGAAACGCGGAGCGTCCCGCCGTTTCCGATCAGGAGGGAAGTTCCTCGCCAATGCGGATGGGCGCCGGCGAGTTCGAGCGTTTGGAACGCGCCGCCGTTCGTGAAGGCCCAGGCCGCCGCCGCATTCGTCGCCGAGTGGAGGCGCAACGTATTCGCGCCTTGGAAAGTGAATTTGCCGGCTGCCGTCGAGAGATTCGCCGCGTCCACCCCTTTGAATTCGAGAGCGGAATCGATCACGTGGCTGTTTTCCACCGTCAACGCGATCTCCGGCGTGTTGGTGGTGAACCGCAGCGTTCCGCCCGCGACATTGCTGAAGGTGTGGAACCCTGCGGACGACTTCAAATAGTTGTTGCGGGTCAACTCGACGAGTCCGCCTTCGGTCACGACAAGCAATCCCGTGCTGCCGGCGGAAAAGGCGATATTGATCTGGTCGGCCGCGAAAACGCCCTGATTCGAGACGATCAGGACGCCGACCCCGGTGGCGGCGCCTCCGATCCTCACGTAGTCCAACGTGGGCAGCTTCGCGGTATTGGTCGCCGTGAGCGTTCCTCCCGCGACGAGCACATACCCCGTGCTGCCGGCGAAGCCGCCCACGTAGAGCGCCTCGTTGAGGTCCACGCTCCCCCCATACATCAACAACTGGCCGGAGCCCGGCGTCGCGCTCCAGCGTCCGCCGACGGCGAAACCGGAGTTGCCGCCGGTGCGCTCGGTGCGAACCAGGCCGCCGCTGATGATCAAGGAACCGAACGCCCCCGCGCCGTCGCCGAGCGACGTGTAGGCGGTGTTCGAGCTTCCCAGACGGTTCGTCAGATAAAGCGCGCCGCCCTCGGCGACGATCACCGCGCCCGTGGCGCCCGCTCCGCTTCCCACCACGAAAGTTCCGTTCGAACTGGAGGCGAACGCGCCCCCGTCCACGACGAGCGCCGCGTTGGTCTGCGCGGCGTTGCCGATGGCGACGTTGCCGAAGCTCCGCGCGCTTCCGCCCGCGATCCGCGCGCCTCCTCCCCGGACGGTGAACGAGATGAACGCGTTGCTGCCGAAAAGCGCGAGTTCGCCGTCGCCCGTCTTGAGGAAGGCGCCGGTGTTTTCGGCGCGGTTGGTGACGGCCCCGGTGGTCCGAAGCGCGCCGCCATGGAAGGTGATCGCGCTGTCCTCGCCGCCGAGGTTGTCGACATTCGCGACGCTCAGCGTGCCGTTGCTGAGATAGGCGCCGCCGGTGAAGAGATTGACGCCCGACAGCGCGAGAACGCCCGGCCCCGTCTTGACGAGGCCGGCGGAGTTGGTGAGGACGCCCGCGAGCGTCGTCAGGCTGTTGGAGACGGTGATCACGCACGGGTTCGCTCCGAGGTCCACGAAAGGCGAGGTGAACCGCAGATCGCCCGTGCCGGCGGCGCCGAAGGAAGGGTTGGCCGCGAAGGCCAAGGCGTTGGTGACGGTGCGCGCCGTGGCATCAGACGACTGGAGAATGCCGCCGTTCATCACGAGCGTTCCGCTCCCGAGGACATGGTCCGCGCCGAGGATCAAAACGCCCGCCGAATTCGAGGTGCCGAGCGCGTACTGGTTGGCCGGATTGGAGAGCGTCAGGGAACCGCTGCCCAACTTGTTGAATCCGCCGTTGGAGAGGACGCCGGAAAGAACGACGGGGCTGGAGATCGTCAAGCGGCGGATGCCGTTCGCGAGATCGGCGTCGCCGGTCAGAGTGAGCCGTCCGTCATCCGTGCCGTGGCCCAAGGTCGCGTTGTTGCTGAAGACAAGGCGGTTGGCCAAGGTTCGCGCGGCATTTCCCGTGGCGCTGAGCGCTGCGCCCGAGGCGGTGAACGCGAGCGCGCCGGAGCCCAGCGCGTGATCGTGGCCGACGGCGAGGCGCGCGTTGCCGCTCGCGATGGCGGCGCCACCCGTAAAACTGTTGCTGCCGCTGAGATAGGTCAGCGAGGTGCCCTGGAACGAGAGGCTGCCGGAGCCCGTGAACTGATTGCTGTACAGCGCGTTGCCGCCCGACGAAGAGGTGAAGACCACCTGGGCGTGATTCGTGACTGTCGCGGCGCCGAGCACATTGACGCCGGCAAATCCGCTGGAGGCGCCGAGGCGAAGGGCGCCCTCGTTGACGGTAACGCTCGCAAGGTTGTTTCCTCCGTTCGTCAGAGCGAGGACATTGATTCCCGTCTTGGTGATGCTCCCGGGGCCGCTCACGACGCCGCCGAGCAGGAGGGTGGCGCCGGCGCTGTTCACGCTGCCGCCGAAAGCCGTGTCGTTCGATAGGATGAGATGGTTGTGGATCGCAACCGTCCTGGCGGATGCGCCACTGTTCTGTTTCACCTCCGGGACGCTCCCGCCGCGGTTCGTGACCAAAATCAAGCTCCCGCCGTAAAGCGTCATGTTTTGGTTCGCAAACAGCAGGCGATTCAGGAGAAAGGGTCCCAAATCGTTCGTCGCGACGCCCGCGCCCACGTTCGCGAAGTGGAGGGTATAGTCGTTGGATCCGCCGGCCAAAGGAACCGCGTTGGCGATCGCCTGGGTGTTCGTCCAGCCGTTGGTTGCCCCGGTCTCCCCCCAGTTGCGGGAGACGCCGTTCCACACGACGTTCGTGCCGATCAACCAGACGAAGTTGGTCTGCGCCGATGCGGATCGGAGAACGGCCTCGACCAGAGCGAGGATTCCGATGCCGCGAAGAATGGAAACGCGCGACGCACGCATGCGAGACATGGACAATGCGCACCCCCCATCGGCATAGAATTCAACCGCTGATCTGCGGAACAGATAATCCCACCGCTTGCCATAAGACAAGATAATTCCGCGAAAAATATGCGAGGAGGAGAATCGCGCTTCGCTGGACGGAAATGTCCCGCGCCCACGAATTCTCTCTCACCGTCCGTCAGCAGCGGAGGAGGGCGTCGACGGTTGGGCGCCCCGCCTTTTCCGCGAGGAATCCCGCGCGCGAGAGCGTCGCGAAACGGCGAAGCCGACGTTCAGTGGCCGTGGCCGCAGCAGCCGCATCCGCCGTGGGAATGAGGGGACTCGTGCGCATGCTCATGGGCATGCGCATGCCCGCAGCATTCGCCGTGCGCGTGGCCGTGGGCGATCTCCTCCGGGGTCGCCTCGCGGCGGTCGGTCATCTCGATGTCGAACGTCAGGTCCACGCCCGCGAGGGGATGGTTCGCATCGAGCGTCGCGTGGGTCTCGGTCACCTGGGTGACCATGAGCGGCGGCGCCTGCGGGTCGTCCGTGGGGCGAAAGCGTTCTCCGACAGCCACCTTCCCGTCGTTGGCGAGATGGGCGCGCGGCACTTCGAGGATCTTGCGGGGATCGCGCGGGCCGTAAGCTTCGGCGGCTGGGATCTTGACCTGTTTCTTCTCCCCCGTCTGGATCCCGAGAAGCGCCTGCTCGAGCGCGGGGATCGTTCGTTGGCCGCCGGTAAGGAGGCGCATCGGCTCGCCGCCTTTCGAGGAATCGAGGATCCGTCCATCACCGACGGTCAGGGTGTAGTGAAAGGAGAGAATTTTGGGCTTCATGAAAAAAATGGAAAACATCCACAGCCGTCCCACAGGTTCTTGAAAAAGGTGTTGGATTGAGCGGTTTTGCCCTGCCACACAGCAGGGATGAAAAAACAACATCCCAATCCAACGCG
>JABWAM010000188.1 GCA_013360985.1 Verrucomicrobiia bacterium
CCCCGATGCTGCACCCCGCCTCGAGCGCGCGGCGGAAACGCGGCTGCGGCAGGTTCTCCAAGATCTTCGCGTACCGAGCGAGTTCGTACGCGCTGGTTTCGTAGCTCCACGGATCGCGTTCGCGATAGATGTCCTCGAAATAGATGCGGCCTTGCGCCCGTCCTCCGAGGCGCGCGTTGATCGCCTCCACCAGACGGATCAGCACGCGGCGCGGCGCGATTTCGCCCCGCATCAGCCGACCGAAGCGGCTCACGGCTTCTCCCCCTTTTCGGCCACAGTCCGAGGAAACATCGCGAGCCATTCCATCCGGCGGGGACGATGCTCCGTCATCGCAGCCAGGAGCGGCGCATTCCACCCGAGCGGCGGACGATCCGCGAGCGGAAAGTCCGCGACGCTCCGCGTCCGACTTGGAATGATCTCCACCTCATGCGTGGAAGCGAAACGCGTCCGCAGCGTGGCGGCGATCGGGTTCCCTTCCTCATCATGGCACTCCACGAGGATCGTGGCGCGGGAGAGCGCGGGGACCTCCGCGGGATCGAGCAAGGCGATTTCCGCGCCCTCGACATCCATGATCACGAGCGCGCGCGCCGTCCCGGGCCCGTCGAGGATGGCGCGGAACGCGGGGAGGTTGGCGAAGCCGCGGACCTCGACGCGCCCCGACGCGCCGTTGCGCGCGGCGAGTTTCTCGCAGAGGAGGCGGCCTTTCGCCTCGGCCTCGAAAGCGACCACGCGCGCCGAGGGCCAAAGCCGCGCCGAGCCTGCGGCATACCAGCCCTCCGCCGCGCCGACATCCACGACGAGGCCGAATTCTCGCTTGCTCAACTTCTCGAAGACGGGATGCAACTCGAGTTCATAGGTGCCGAGGAGCTTGGGGAGAAAGGCGCTCCCCACCGCCTCCTCCACGTAGCGCATCCCGCGAAAAGGGCCGCTTTGCACCGTTCCCCCGAGGCGCGCGCGCAGGCGGCGGTGCCAAATCTCGGACAGCTTCCCGATCCACGCGCGATGGACGCTCCGAAGCGCGAACCAGAGGCGGCGCGGGAGCAGGAGGAGGGCGAGGCGGCGCGCGATCATGGACGGAGTCATGGGGTCGCGGTTTCCTTGCGCCGCATCCAGAACGCGCAGGGCGCGTGGCCGACTCCGTCGCGCAGGCCGGCGGCGCGCAGAGGCGCGCCCTCCGCCCGATGGCGCCGATGCAGCGCCAGCGCGATTTCCCAATGCGGATTTCCCGAGAGGAAGGCCTCGATCAGGTACTGCTCCGTCCAAATCCGCCGCTCGCGGATCGCCCACGCGCGCGGATAATCCCACGGGAGAAAGATGTCGTGGAAATGAACCCACACGCCGGACCGCAGGCGCGGCAGGATGTCGAGGACGAGGCGCGGAACATCGCCGAACGGCCATAGCACATGAGAAGAATCCACGAAAAGCACGTCTCCCGCGCGCAGGGCAAGAAACACGTCCTCGGGAGCGTCCTCGGCCGGCGTTTTCAGAAAGCGTACGGCGTCGGAAACGCCGGCGGTGCGTTCGTTCGGATACGGATCGAGGCAAACGTGCTCCGTCGCGAGCGCTCCATCGCGCGCGTTGCGGCGAAGCGCAGCCTGGGCCACGAGCGTCGAGAAACCGGAGCCCACCTCGACGAGGCGTCGGGGCTTCATCTCGCGCAGGAGGAGATAGAGCGCCGCGGCGTCGGCGCCCCCGTAAAATCCGTTGTCGAAACGGAAAGGCGCGGCCTCCGCCTCGAGCGCGTCGAGTTCCGCGGCGCGTCCGGCGATCTGTCGGACGAGCGCCTCCTGCGCGGCGTCCCGCCAGTCCAGTCCGTGCGTCCAGCGCGGGCTCTCGAAGTCTCGTCCGTTCAACGCGCGGACATCGGGAATCGGCTCGCTGAAACCCATCCGCCGCACATGAAACCCGGCGCGATCGGTCATCGCAGGGTTGCGCGCGCATTCGGTGAGAAACGCCCGGAGCGCGCGGGCGGGCAGGACGCGGAGCAGCGCGCGCGCGCCGGCCCAGCCCGCCGCCGCCAAGCGATGACGCCATGCGCTCATGGCGCGCGCGGCGGTTTCAGCCCGAGGTGACGGAAGAGGGCGCGAAAGCGCGTCTCCCAGGTGTGCTCGGCGAGCGCGCGGCGGCGGCCCGCGCCGCGGAGGCGTCGGCGCAACTCGGGATCGTCGAGCATTCGTTCGGCCTGAGCGACGAGTTCCTCCGCGGTCCGGTAGGCGAGGACCTCGCGTCCTTCCTCGAAGAGATGCGGGAGATCCTCGGTGCGTTCGGTCAGATAGGCGGCGCCCGCCATCGGGGCTTCGAGGTCGCGCAGGCGCGCGTAAACGCGCGGGGCGGCGAGGGAGGCCTCCGGCGTCGGGAAACGGTTGATGCCGAGGGTGACCGCGCTGTCCCAAAAGGCCTCGAGCATCGCCGAGGGCGCGCGCGTCTCGAGGAGGAGATCGGAAAAACGTCCCGCCAAACGACGTTCCGCGCGCCTCTGCTCGAAGTGGTTCCACGTCGCGCGCGGATTGCGGCGGAGGAGCCTTCCCGCGCGATGCGCGAGCGTTCCGACGCGAACCGCGAGGGATCGCTCTGTCGCGACGGAGGGACGGGCTTCCTCCCGCGGCGCCGGCGCCCAACCCGTTCCGCCGACGCGCAACGGGAGGCGGTCGCGCACCTGATCGAGGAGATGCCGCCGGACCACGTCGGCGGAACCGATGAAGACGACGCGCCGTTTCTCGGGGCGTTCCTCATAAGGAAAACGCGACGGCGACGCGGCCATGGGGAGATGAACGTGCGGCGCGCCGACGCGCCGGTAGAACGGGAGCGCGCCGACCTCGGGCACCCAGTTGAGCGTGAAACTTCGCGTCAGCGGTTCGACCGAGGAAAACTCCCGGACATTGTCGCAAAAGAAGTTCACCGTCGGGATGCCGAGATCGGTGATCGCGCGCATCCCCTCGGGGTCCACTTGAAATTCCCAGAAGTAGGTGAAAATGAGGTCGAGGGGCGTCTGGCGATGGAGGCGCTTTACTTCGTCGAGGAGTCGCTCCGTCAGCGCGGGGCGATGGCGGCGAATCCAGTCCGCATCCGCGCGGCGGAGGAACGGCTCGATGAGGTCCACCGTTTTCGGCTCCAACGCCTCGCAGCCGCAAGCCTTCAGCCCCTCGAGGAAGGGAGGCGTCCAGAGCGGCCACGGCCCGTCGCTCTGGGGAAAAGGGCGGCTGAAGGCGCAAACCAGGACTCTCATGCTTCGCCTCCTCGCCTCATCATCTCGTCGAAGTGCCCGAGCCAGGCCGACCGTTCGATCTCGCGGTTGATGAGGTAGGGTTCGAAGAACGCCTCCGCCGCGCGGCGGGCTTCCTCCGGCGTCAGGGCGCGCGCCTTGCGCGCCTCGGCGGTGAGGTTGCGCCACCACTTCCGTCGCGAGCGTCGGAACCACATGCGGTTCTTCCGCAAGCGGATGCGCCCAAACCCGAAGAGCGCCAACGCGCGGCGAAGCTGCCGCGCGTCCCAGAGTTCGTGGTGCGTCGCCCACGGCGCCTCCTGCGAACCGACGAGATGCCGGAGGGCGCGCAGATCGCCGGTGAGAAAGTAGTAGAACGCCGTGTCGCCGAAATCCGGCACCTCGATGCGAAGGGCGCCGCCCGGCTGGAGCCAGCCGTTGAACCGTGCGAGAAGCGCGACCGCCTCCCCCTTGCGGAAATGCTCGAAAACGTGGTGAAGACGGACCTCGGCGACATGTCCTTCCGGGAGGGCAAGCGTCGTAAAATCCGCAAAAACGTCGGCCTTCGGAACGGGCTGCCGGCCCGATGCGGGCACGTCAATATTGACGTAGCCGGGCAGGGGTTGACCTCCGCAGCCGAGGTGGAGGCGCGCGCCGCGGGGAATCTGGGGAGACGTTTCCAAGGGGGAAGGAAGGGCTTCAGGATGCGCGCAGCTTCAGCATCGACCAGTCGAGTTCACCGACCCGCCTCACCGACTCAAGGTAGCGGAACGTCTCCTCGGTGTAAACGTGGCGGAAATGGGCGAACGCCCGCCGCATGTGATCGCAACGGTTGTCCCGCAGAACGTCCCGTTCCCAGTAGCTCTCCGGATGTTGACGGTGGAGATAGCCGGCGCCTTCCACGGCGACAAAGGAGTAGCCGGCGAGAACGTTGCGCACGCCGAAGACCCAGGCATCGTAGGCGCCGCAGTCTTCCGCGTAACCGCCCGAACGCTCAAAAATCTCGCGATGGTAAAGGTAGTTGCCGCTCGACGCCGGCGAGACCGGGTTGGTCAGGATCCCGTCGCGCGAAAGATCGCGAAACGCCCATCTCCCGTCGAGGCGTTTCCCGACGCGGATCCAGTTCAGCCGCGGCACGAGAAACCGGTCGCGGAAATACTGCAGTGATTCCGGGCAGACCATTGCGTGGCGGCCTTCCGCCGCGCGGGCCCGTTCTGCGCGCTCGAGAAAGAGGTGCAGCGTGTCGGGGAAGAAAAGGTTGTCCGCGTCGAGGCAGAAGAGGTGGTCGCCTTTGGCGAGGCGGACTGCGCGATTGCGCGTCGCGCCGCCGCCAAGGTTTCGCGCGTTCTCGGCGTAGACGATGGAAAACTGCGGGGTCCGCCGCCGCAGGCGTTCCACCTCCCGCCGCGTGTCGTCCGTGCTCGCGTCGTTCACGATGATCACCTCGTCGGGCGGCCGGCGCTGCTCCGCGAGGCTGGCGACCGCTTCGCCGAGGAAGCGGGCGGCGTTGTAGGCGGGGATGATGACGGAGAGGAGGCTCATGCGTTCTCGCGGGCGGCCGCCGCCGCGCGCATTTCGCCCAGCAGACGCCGCGCGAGCGCGGGCCATGTCCACTCGGCGAC
>JABWAM010000189.1 GCA_013360985.1 Verrucomicrobiia bacterium
CTTTGCGCGCGACCGCGAGCTCGAGGTGGCGCCCGCCGCTCCCGCGCCGAACGCCGACGGGCGCCAGCCGATGCGCCTCCAGCTTCGCGGGACACGTTGAGGGCGCGGCGTTCCCCGCGCCTCCCCAAATCCACGGATCAGTTCCATTTTCCGAGAGCAACCCTCCTCATCCTCTCGGGAGGACCGGGTGGGCGGGGCGTGCCGAGACTCCGGACTCCCCACCGGAAGGAGACGACGGCTCGGCCGGCGGCCTCGCCCTACCTTTCGTCACCGAAATCTTTTCCAAACGTTCGAGGGTTGATCCGCAAGGGAGGAAGAGAGCAAGGATGCGTTCGACGCGGCTCGGCCATCGGCCTCGCCCTACCTTTTCTGTTTAAAATCTTTCCCCCTTGCGTTCGGAGGATTTTCTCGCGAGGCCGAGCGTTGCGCCGCCGATCCTCCTCTCGCCGCGAAGCGGGGTAGGGCGAGGCCGCCGGCCGAGCCGCCCACCCTTCTTGTGGTCATCTTTTTCCCAGGCGTTCCAAGGTTCTCTCACGAAGTCGGAGCCGCGCCTCCGCGATCCAAGAGATTGCGAAGCGAAGGGCGACGCCAGCGGCGCGCCGATTCCACAATTCAGCCAACCGCCGCGCCATTCCCGCCGCGGGGCGCTCCCGACCGCCTTGTGCGGGGGTCAGGGGCGGAGGCGGATCGCCGGCTTGCGGCGTGGGAGGCCGAAGGAGGCGGGAGCTTCGCCCGCTTCGATGCGGCGCCTCCATCCGCGGATTCGGCCGAGCAGACGGCCGATCTCAAGCCCCTCGCATGCGGGGGCGTAAGGCGCGAGATGCTTTTCGGCGAGGAGAAAGAGTCGGCGGGCCGGATCGGATCGCGACTTTGAGAGATGCACGAAGGCGCCGGCGATCTGGATCAGCCCCTTGTAGAAGTTCGCGAGAGCCCCTTTCTCGCGAAGCCAGAGCCCCTCGAGAACGTCGTGCGCCTCGAAGTAGGCGCCGCGGTTGAACTCGACGAAAAAATCGAAGTAGCGCGGATCGAAGGTTTTCGGCGCCGCGGAAGGCGGAGTGCGCCTCCGCTTCATTTCGACGATTCCTGTTCCGCGGAATTCCCTTGGGGCGAAGCCCACCGCCGCAAGACGCGGCGGCCGCCCATCAAAGTCGGTTTTTCGGGTTCGGAGAAATCGAACGCGAATCCCACCGCGTAGCGGAGCGCTCGGAGCAGCGCGGCGGGAGTGCAAGCGAACCCGCTCTCCTCGCGAATCCCCGCGAGCAGCGTCGCGAAAACGGTCGGCTCGGGATGGACGCGCATCCAATGGACGAGCGTTTGCAAGATCGCCTCGGACTCCCGCGCCCGATGCGGCGCGGGCTCGGCTCCTTTCGGCCAGATCGGCGCCCGGGGGGCGAGCATTTCCAGCGCGCGCAGATAAAACGTAAGCCCATAACGGCGCTTGGCCGCGGAGGCGCCCAGGCGCGCCTCCAAGAGTTCGGGGGTGTACGGGACGACTTTGGCCAGTTGCTCTTCGGTCATCTCTTCAAGCGCAGACGCCATCGGAGGACCGCTGAAGCGCAGCGCCTCGTTGGCGAGGAGGTTCACGATTTGGCGAACCCGCTCGCGCGTCATGTTGAACTTTTGCCCGATCCGCATGAGCGTCCAAGGCGCGTCCGCCGCTCCGAGCCGTCGGCAAAAAATCTCGCGTCGCGGTTCCGAAAGGCTGTCCATAAACTCATCAATCCGCGTGACGAGAAACAAGGGGAGGCTCATCCCCGTGGACTGGCGGGGATTCCCGAACTCGCCGCGCTGGATGCGTCCCAGGAACTCCCGCGCTTCGATCGTGGTGCGCACGCCGCAGTCGGGCGTCGCCGCGAGGGTCGAGGGGCTGATTCTCGATAAATCCCCCAGCTTCTCAATCTTGAGGCGAGTGAGAATATGTTCGAGGCGAGCCGAGATGGGAAGCTGACGGAGGGGCCAATCTCTCGCGCTCTCCGGAACGTGGAACGACGCTTCGGAAACTTTTTTGCGCGAGGCCTTGATCTCCGCGCCACGCTGCCAGTACGGCGCAAGAACGCGCAGGATTTCCACGAAACTCTTCGAACCGCTGTTGCGCGCGCCGCGCACGCGAGCCAAGGGAGTATTGTGGAGATCTCCAATTAATTTAACTTGACAATCCGTCAAAATATTTCGTGCGCGTGTCGAGAAAGGCAACGAACTGACCGCCAATCCATGATGGGAAGGATCGATTTGAAAGTTCATTGTCTCCAAGTTCATCGATTGTTTTTGGCTTCGGTGAGGGCGTTTCTCCATTTTCGCAGGCGAAGAACTGCGCGACTCCGCCTCGGTTGCCGAGGAGCTGGAGGGAGGAGGGACGAGAGGTTCCATCATCAGAGAAGTCTCGGTTTTTTTAGAGAGATGTCAATAAAACTTCTTGACCTTGTTCGCGTCGCGGTCGGGGCTCGATGCGGGGTTGGCCTTTGAATCGGAGGACGCTCTTCCCATTGTCGCGACGAGGGCGCGCGACGCCAACTGAGAGATGGCGACCTTCGCGTCGCGCGCCTCCGCAGTCCGTCGCGTCGCGTCTTTCCAGGGAGATCCGTCCGAATTTCAAGCTGCCGTAATTTCCGACTCGGCCTTCTCCGCTTGTTCTTGCGCGAACTTCGCGCGCGCGGATTCGACATCGTAGTTCTCGTTGTCGCGGTGGCCGTGATGCAGCGGGGAGATTTCGCGCAGGCGGCGAATGATTCCAGGGAGGACCTCCAAAACGCGGTCCACGTCGCGGTCCGAGTTATAGATGGAGAAACTGAAGCGGATCGCGCCGCGCGCGCGCGCCGCGCTCAATCCCATCGCTTTGAGGACATGTGACGGATCGAGCGATCCCGTGGTGCACGCGGAGCCGCTCGACGCGCAGATGTTCGCCTTATCGAGGAGGAGGAGGACGGCCTCAGCCTCGACGAAATCGAACGCTGCGTTCATCGTGTTGGGAAGGCGCAGGTCGCGTCGGCCGTTCACATAAACGTCCGGGATCCGCGCGAGAATCTCGTTTTCCAAGCGGTCGCGGAGCGCGCGCACGCGGAGGTTCTCCTCCGTCATTCGTTGGGCGGCCAGTTCGCAGGCGCGTCCGAAACCGACGATCGAGGCGACATTTTCGGTTCCGCCGCGTTTCCCCTTTTCCTGATGGCCGCCGATGACGGTCGGCGCGAAGCGGGTGCGGCGGCGGAGATACAGGGCGCCGACGCCTTTGGGGGCGTGGAGCTTATGGCCGACCAGCGAAAGCATGTCCACCTTGTTCTCTTTGAGGCAGAGGGGGATTTTTCCTACGGCCTGAACGGCGTCGGTATGGAACAGCACGCCTCTGCGTTTGCAGAGATCGGCAATTTCTTCGACGGGGAAAAGGACGCCGGTCTCGTTGTTCGCCCACATCACGCTGCAGATCGCGGTCTGTTCGTCCACCGCTTTGGCCGCTTCGGCGACATCGAGCGTGCCGTCTTCGCGGACCGGGAGAAAGACCACTTCGTAACCCTTCTTCTGAAGCTGTTCACATTGGTTGATGATCGCCGCGTGCTCCACCGCGGTGGTTACGATCTTTTTCTTGCCCGTGGTTTCGATGGCTGAATGGATCGCGGCGTTGTCGCTTTCCGTGCCGCAGGAGGTGAAGAAAATCTCCTTCGGATCGGCGCCGAGCAGCGAAGCGACTTTTTCGCGCGCCTCCTCCACTTTCGCGTGGATTTGGCTTCCGAAGCGGTAGGCGCTGGAAGGGTTTCCCCAGAAATCGGTGAGAAAAGGGCGCATCGCCTCGAAGACCTCGGGCGCGACGGGCGTCGTGGCGTTGTTGTCGAGATAAACGATGTCTTGAGGGGTCACTTTCATCGGAAAACCGTTGTCTGAAAGGGGATCAAGCTAGTCTTCCTTTTCTCGCTTCGCAAGTTTCGGTCGGGCGCGCAACGCGTCCGGACGAGATTGCGCGCCGGCTTCAACCGGCCTCTGAGATTCGGCGGACCAGGGCAAAGAAGCGGTCTTCGTAGGCCTCGAAAACCTCTTGCTCCCGCAGCTTATTCGCGAGGGCCTTCAGCTTGGCGCGGTCGTTTCCCACCGTCTCGAAATCGCGCTCTACGTCCGCGCGCACGCCGCGGGGGATCCCGTCGAGCAATTCGAGCAATCGTCCTCGCTTCATTTCGGAGACGTGCCCCGGTGCGGCCTTGCGGATGGTGTCGGTCATAAATTTCAGGAGGCAGACTTCCCAGGTGTCGTCGACCCCTTGGATCACCGCGGTCAGAGGTTCTCCCCGTTGTTTGACGTCCTCCCGCACGCGCGCGGCGACGTTCGCGAGGCTGTCGTGAACCGTCGTTTCGCGCGCAGCCTCTCGCCGGAAACGAAAGCCGTATTTGAGAAACGCGAGGTCTTGGGCGTGCTCCTGGAGCCACTCCGCAAAACGCTGCCCATCTTCGCCAAAGCCCTCGAGGAGCAGCTTGTGGAAAAAGGCGGGGGTCAGCAGTTGCGGGCGCTCGGCGTGGACCTGCCCTTCGCGAATCGAGATCGCGTTGGCGGCGTCCATCTTTTCGGCGATGAGGTGATACGAGATCACGGTCGTCCCGAAGGTCTCCAACCGCCGCCGCGGCGCGAGGAGAACCTTCGTATTGGCCAGCGCCCACCAAATGTCGTCGCGTGTCGGCATGGCATTCACGTTAGCCCGGATCTTCCGCCGTCCCAAGGCGAAAGGCGGCTTCTGCGCGGCATCGGCCCAAATCCACGGATCCGCTCGATTTTCAGAGAGCAACCCTCCTCATCATCCATGGAGGATCGGAGGGGTGGGTTGTGTCGAGATTTCAGACTCTCCAC
>JABWAM010000190.1 GCA_013360985.1 Verrucomicrobiia bacterium
TTCGCGCGCGGCATGGCCCGCGGCGCGGGCTTCACCCCCGAGGAGGTCACCCTCCTCCTCCTGCATGAGGAGTTCGTCCACCTGCCGCACTGCACGTCGCTCGGCGCCACGGGCCAAGGCACTCCCGACGGCGCGCCGATCCTCGGACAGACCTGGGACTGGAACTCCCGCCTCTACCTCTGGTCCCACCTGACGCGCCTCCACGCGCGCGGAATGCCGCGCGCCCTCCTCTATTCCTATCCGGGACTGTGGGCCGGCGCGGGGATCAACGAACACGGTTTGTCGCTGGTCTGGACCAGTTCCGGCCCCACGCCGGAGGCCCCGCCTCGCGCGGGGATCCCCACCTACGCGATCATCGCCGCGCTCCTCGCGCGTCGAACCTGCCGCGAAGCGCTCGCGCTGCTCCGCGCCACGAAAAACGCGGGAAGCTTCATCTTCACGATCGCGGACGCCGCAAAGGAAGTCTGGGTGATCGAAGGGATGCCGCACCGCGTCGAGGCGATCCCCTGCGAGGACGTCGTCTCGCGCGCCAACCATTACGAAGGCGCCGCGGCGAAGGCGCGCACCGGCCAGACGCCCTCGCTGCTCAAGACGAGCACGCGATTCCGCGGGCCGCGCATGGCGCGCCTCGTCCGGCGCTTCCGCGGAAAAATCGACGCGCGCCGCGTCGAGGCTTGCCTGCGCGACCGCTTCGGCGGACGCGGGAAGAGCATCTGCCAGGGAGGCTTCGGCAAACAGCGCACGCAAACGCTCGACGCCTTCTACTGCTTGCCGCTGCGGCGGGAGTTTTGGATCGCGCGCGGCCTGCCGACGCGCCACGCCTTCCGCCGATACACGCCGACGCCCTGATCCGCCGTCAATCGAAATGTCTTTTCCGCCGCCAGTCCTGAAGTTCCCGCCCGCTTCCCTCGCCGGCGAATGGTGGAAGGACCGGATCCTCTGCGGCGACGCGCGGGAGATCCTTGCCTCCCTGCCCGTGGAATCCATCCACCTGGCGATCACTTCGCCGCCGTACAACGTCGGCCTCGAATACGATTCTCACAACGATCGGATGCCGTATGCGGATTATCTGCGCTGGCTGTCGACGTTCTGGCGCGAGATCCACCGCGTGTTGGTTCCGGGCGGCCGTTTCGCCCTCAACGTCGCCCCCACGAGCATCAAGGACTTTCGCCCCGTGCATTACGACATGGCGCGCGACCTGATGACCCTCGGGTTCATCATGCGCGCCGAGATTCTCTGGTATAAACAGACGATGCGCCGGCGGACGGCCTGGGGCTCATGGAAAAGCCCCGCGAATCCGCACGTGATTCCAAGCTGGGAATATGTCCTCGTCTTCTCCAAAGGGTCCTGGTCGCTGCCGGGAGACAAGGCGGCGGCCGACATCACCGCCGAAGAGTTCATCCAATTCTCCGACGCCTTCTGGCCAATTGCGCCCGAAGGCCGCGGACGTCAGCCATTCCTCAAAAGCCTCTATCCTCCGCGCCGCGGACGAAAGGCGCCGGAACAAAAGACCGAGGGCCATCCCGCCCCGTTCCCCGAAGAACTGATCTATCGTCTCATCAAGTTCTACAGCTACCGGAACAACGTCGTTCTGGACCCCTTCGGCGGCACGGGAACCGTCGCCGCCGTCGCGGCGCGCACCAGGCGCCATTTCGTCCACCTCGATCTCTCGGAAAAATACTGCGCCGTCGCGGCGGAACGCGTTCGTCGCGGCTGCGCGCAACAACACTTCGACGATCTCCTCGCGCCGCAACCCAAACCCCCGCCGCCTCCTCCAGCGCAAAACTCTTCCGCGGAACCGAAAAAACGCGGGAGACCGCGAAAGCATCCTGCGCTCTGAGCGACGGCTGGAAACCGGCGTCAAGACGCCTCCCATCCTCCCAAATCCCCGCGTAAGGCGTGGGGGGAGTCCATCCTCGGTCGAGGAACCTGCGACGCCCTCGCCACATTTTGGACTCAGGCCGCTGCCGCGGCGCCGCCGGCGGCGGCGCCCTCCCTCGCTTCGCGACCGAGCGGATTTTCCTCAAGCATGGACGATGGAAAGGGAGGGCGAGGCCGCCGGCCGAGCCGTCGCACCCTTCGTGTGGGGAGTCAGGAATCTCGACACGCCCCACCCCTCCGATCCTCCATGGATGATGAGGAGGGTTGCTCTCTGAAAATCGAGCGGATCCGTGGATTTGGGCATCCTCCATCAGAGAAAACCGAGAAGCGGAAAATCCCGCCCAAGCACCGCCGCGGAAGATGCGCCCAGATGCTTTTCCAAAACGGTCGCGTACACGGAGCGAAAGTCCGTCCGAAAGGCGACATCGCCCCGGTCGAGATGCTCAGACGCAAGCGAGGGCATCTCGCCGTGCACGCCCGCCTTCACGCCGCCCCCGATCAGGAAGAGCGGCGCGCCCGCCCCATGGTCGGTGCCTCCGCTCCCGTTTTCCTTCACGCGACGACCAAACTCGCTGAACGTCATGAGCAGGACGCGATCGAGGTTCCCCTGCGCCTTGAGATCTTCGGCAAACGCCTTGAGGGCGTCGCCCAGCTCCTGGAGCAGCCGCTCATGCGCGCCCTTCTGATTGGTGTGCGTATCGTATCCGCCCTGGGAAACGTAGTAGACGCGCGTCGTCATCCCTCCGGCGATAAGCCGCGCGACGAACGCCAGCTCCCGCCCCAGGCGCGTTGCGGGATAACTCCCCTGCCCCTTCGCCTTCGCGGCGATGTCGGCGATCTGATCGCGGCTGACCTGTGCGTCGAGCTCGGTCCGCCGCACGAAATCGAGCGCCGAAACTCCCTCCGCAGGCGCGCGCCCCGCCAGCGCCTCGACTGTGGCGCCCTGGCGTTCGGATTCTTCCGCTGCGAACGGATCGTCCATGGCGACTTCCGGCCCGTCGCCCGGCGAACCCTTCTTCGGGTTTCCCCCCGCGTTTTCGACAATGACGCCCTTGGGGGATTTCGCCGCAAACACCAGCGGCATCTGTCCCCCAAGTCCGAGCCCCACCGAAGCGGGCGCGCCCGCGCAACAGTGGTCGAAGAAACGCCCCACCCAGCCCGTCGTCCACGATTGGTTCGCGTCGCTCGCGGTTTGCCAGATGTCCGTCGAGCGAAAATGCGAGCGGTTCGGATTCGGATAACCCACCGCTTGAACGACGCCCAGCCTCCCCTCGTCGTAAAGCGATTTCAATCCGCCGAGGTTCGGATGAAACCCGGCGCGCTCGCCAAGCCGGAGCGCCGATCCGTCAGGAACCCCCAGGCTCGGTCGCGCGCGATGATAATCGTCGTCGCCGATCGGCACGAGCGTGTTGAGTCCGTCGTTTCCTCCCGCGAGTTGGAGCAGGACAAGCACCTTCGCGTCCCGTCCCGCAACGGCCGGCGGGCGCCCGTCGAGAGTCGCCGCTTGAAGGATCGCCATCGTGCGATCGAGAAAGGCGGGGATCGTCCACGTCAACGCCCCGACGATCGCCCCTCGCCGGAGGAACTGGCGCCGCGTGAGGATGGGAAGATTCGGTTTCATGGAGTCTCCTTTTTGACGGTTAGAGGACCTGAAAGGCGGGAGCGCAGGCCAAGGTCACTGCCAACTCGCGCACGGAATCCTCCGTCCAAACCCCCGCGGGCTCGATCTTGCGCGCGGCCGCGACGGCGGCGACGCCCTCTTCGCGCGACGGCGCCCGCCCATGGAGACGGCGCCACAGCTCGCGCGCCACAGCTTCGTCGGAGGTTCGTTCCTCGATCGACAACAACTTGTTCATGTCGGCCGGCGGGCGCGCCGTCTGTGCGACAGCCTTTTCCACGGCTTCCTGGCGCGCAGCGGCGTTCATCGCCATGCCGTCCGCCGCATCGCGCGACATCGCGAGGAAATTTGCCAGACGCCGCGCGGCGCGACCGCTCCAACTATCCCGGGCGCTCCCTCCGCGGATGAGCGACGCGGCAATCTCCTGCCGTCGGAGAAGCGTGGCCGTATTGATCCACGCCAGACCGCCATCCCAGCCTTTCACGTTGGGCGGACGAAAGAGGTCCTGCCCGAGCTCGGCGAGCGCCAGGGAAGCGACCGCCGGATGCGGCAGCGGCATCTCGAGCGCGCGGCAAAGCCCCACGAGCCACTCGACCGGGCTCTTCACGTGGGCGAGATCGAGCGACGGATCGTGAAACTCCTCGCTGCAAAACATCGTCTTGAAAAATGACCCGAGATCGAATCCGCGTCCGCGCAGTTCCTCTCCGAGCGTCGCGCGCAAGCCCGGCGAAGGCTCGCGTCCCGTATAGAAACGCCACAGTTTTCCGGCGAGAAAGCCCGCCGCGGCCGGCTGCGCGAGCGCGAGATCCACGATCTCTTCCCCGCCGAAGTTTCCGCTCTTGCCGAACACGGTCTTCATCCCGCCGTCATGCCACGGCTTGCGGCTCACAAACTCCCGCGTGGCCGGGTTGAGGCTCCACCCCGTGAACGCGCGCGCCGATTCCTGAATGTCTTTCTCCGTGTAGTTCCCTTCGCCCAGAGTGAAGAGCTCGAAGAATTCCCTCGCGAAATTTTCGTTCGGGTTGCCCGCCCGACTCTTCGCGTTGTCGAGATAGAGCAGCATTGCCGGATCCTTCGCGACGCCAAGGCACAGGGCGCGCCACGACCCGAGCGCATGGGCCCGGAACATCTGATTCTGCCCGAAGAGCAGGCGGGGCGAATGCACCTTGTCGGCGCTTGTCGCGAAATGTCCATGGAGAAACAGGACCGCCTTCTCCCTCGCCGCGGTCGCGGGATCGGCCATCCGCGCGAGCCACCAGCCGCGCAACGCGGCGAGCTCGCCCGCCTCGCGGATCCGGGCGCGACGGAGCGCCTCCTTCCG
>JABWAM010000191.1 GCA_013360985.1 Verrucomicrobiia bacterium
CATGGAGGATCGGAGAGGTGGGTCGTGTCGAGATTCCAGACTCCCCACACGAAGGGTGTGACGGCTCGGCCGGCGGCCTCGCCCTCCCTTTCCACCGTCGATGCTTGGGAAAAATCCGCTCGGTCGCGAAGCGAGGGAGGGCGCCGCCGCCGGCGGCGCCGCGGCCGCGGCTTGAGTCCAAAAGGTTGCGAGGGCGTCGCATGTTCCTCGACCGAGGAGGGACTCCTCCACGCCTGACGCGGGGATTTGGGATCGTTCTTCCGGCTTGCCTCGAGAGACGCGGGAAGCCATAAACTTTGGCCGTGCGCCACGCCCTCCTCTTGTCCGCGTTGCTCGCGCTGACGCTCTCTTCGCGAGCGGAGGTTTCCTCCGACTGGGACGTGCTCAAGGTTCAGCACGAATTCATGGACAGCGAAGGAGAGACCGCCTCCGTCATTGGCGACCTGAAGGAAAAGGCGAAATACCAGCGGGAGCTTTCTCTCGACGCCAAAAAGGTGGCGGGCATCCGATTCCTCGTGCACTGGAAGGCGCCCTCGTCGCAAATCCCGAAGTTCGCCGTCAAGATCGAGGCGCGCGGCGTCGTGCCCGCGACGAATGAGGAAACCTTTACGCAGATCATCAAGCTCTATCAGCAAACGCCCAGTTTCAGCGGATGGACGACCGCCGACATCACTGGCAATCACCTTGCCAAGTTCGGGCGCGTGATCGCCTGGAAGGTCACCCTTTTGCAGGACGGGCGGCCGATGGCCTCCCGCGCGTCGTTCACTTGGGACGAAGCCGCGGCGGCCGCGGCGCGAAACAAGGAGAAGTCTTGATCCAGGGCTGCGGGACGCGGCGCGATGGGAAACGTTTTCAGGGTCTCCCGCATCGCCGGCCAAAGGTCGAACGCGGCTTCTCCCTCGCTCTCCCGCGGGATGATCGCGAGTCCGCGCGCCGTCCCACCCATCTCGCAGGGCAAGAAAACGCCTCGCGCGGACGGATCACCCCTGGATCGCCTTCTTGAAAAGGAGCGCGCACGGAAGCCTCTCGGAAGCGCGGAGAGACGCCCTCTCCGCTTGCTCGGCCAACGGATCGAGGAAGCGCCATGAGTGACGTCGCCGGCGCCGAACGCGCGCGCGGCGCCATCGCTTTTCGGATCGTCTTCGCCCTCCTGATCGTTGGGTGGCTTGCCGCAGCCTGGTGGGCGCGTCAGACATGCCTGCCCTACGACGTCAACAACACCGACGTGGGGACCTACCTCTTCCAAGCGGAGACGTTCGCCAGCGGAAAGCTCTGGAGAGAAACGCCCATGCCGCGGGAATTCTTTTCCCAATGGCAAGCCATCGTGCGGGATCGCTCCTTCGCTTACTATCCGCCCCTTCCCGCGTTCGCGCTGGCAGTCCCGCTCGCGCTGGGAGGCCCGCCTTTCGTCGTTCCGTGGGTCGCATCGGGCGTCTCGCTGGTCCTTGCGTTCGCGTGGATCCAACGCCTGGCGGGACGCCGCGCGGCGGGGTTCGGCGCGGCGGCGCTGGCGATCTCGCCGTTCTTTGTCGCCAACGGCCTTTCCCTCCTTTCTCACGCCTTTACCCTCGCCTTGACGCTCGCCTTTCTCCTTGCCATCGAGCGCGCGGGGTCGCGCGGCGCGCGCGGCGGGAGCGTCGCGGCGGGGATGTTTCTCGCCGCGATCTTCGCCTCGCGCCCCGTGAACGCGGCGGCGCTCGCGATCGCCTGGATCCCATGGGCGCTCGGGGCGATGCGCGCGCGAACCCCTTCACCCAAATCCACCGCGGCCGCGGCGCGCGAAGCCCGCTTCCCCTGGTTCTGCGCGGGATTCGCGGCGGGGTTTGCGCCACTGGTGTTCTACTATCGCGCGCTGGCGGGGCGATGGACCCTGAGCTTGTTCACCGATTACTGGCCGCGAAACCGGTTTGGGTTTGGCCGCGAATTGGGGCGAGGCGAACCGGGGCATTATTTCCAGACGTATGCCGACCACGATTTCTCCGGTTTTCTCGCAAACCTCAAGACGTACGCCGTCGGCTTGGCCGAGTGGTGGACGGGAAACGCATGGCTTTCGGCGCTCCTGATCGGTCTGAGCGGGCTCCTCCTCATTCAGCGATTTCGGAGACGCCGCGCGCGAACGCCTTGGCCATCACCGGCCAAAGAGCCGCCAATCCCGGACGAACGGCGAGCCGTCGGCGAGGAAGAGGGATACGGACGAGGGCGCATCCTCTGGCCGTTGATGGTTTGGATCGCCGCGCACATCGGCCTCTACGCGCTTTACTTTACGACGAGCACGCCGCCGACGGGGCCGCGCTATCTCGCCGAACTCATGCCGGCGCTTGCGCTGCTGACGGGATGGACGTTTGCCGTCCTCTCGCGGACGCGATGGGCGCGCGGAGCGGCTCTCGCGCTGTTCGCGGGAATCCTCGCCGCGCAGGCTGCGGAAACATGGCGTTTCCTCGCCGCAAACCGCCAAGGCATCTTCGCCCGGCGAACGGTCGAACGCCGCGTGCGCGAAGGGGCCGAGGCGCCCGCCCTGGTGTTCCTGCGCTCCTTTTGGATCGGCCATCCGATCCCGATTTTCCGCAATGCGCCCGATCTCTCGGATCCGGTCGTGTTCGCGTGCGACCGCGGCGCGGAAGACCGCCGCCTCGTCGAACAATTCCCGGACCGCAATGCCTATCTCCTCGCGTTATTCCCGGAAGGCCGCGGGGTGCGCGCCGAACTCGTGCCGCTCTACCGCGCGCGAGAACGCCGTTGGCTTTGCGCGCCCGAATCGGTGGAAGCGCCCTTTTTCGTCGGATCGCGATTCACGCCGCCTTTGCGCCTCGAAGGAGAAACGGCCCGCATGCTCTTTCACCCGCGTCCCAGCGAGATCGTGGGGCAATGAACGGCGTGTCCGCCTCGAAGATCGGCGCCGCGCCTCCCCATGCGCGCGACGAAGCCCGGCTCGGCGGCGCCGATTCCCCGCGAGAGATGCGCCCTCGACCTTGCGCGCGGATCAAGAGCGCGACGGATCACTGGACGTGAAACTCGACCGAGAGAGGCGGCGCGTTCGAATTGACAGGGGGATTGATCCAGTAAACGAGCGCGGGGGCGCCCGCGTTTTTTTTTACGTGCCCCGATGGAGTCATGCCGACGTATTCGCCATTCGGCGGAAGGACGATTCCGACGCCGGAGACGCCCGATGAGAGAGGGAACCTCCCTTGGCGCACCTCGAAATTGCCGGCGCGATTGGATCGGAGGCGAAGACCGGCTCGGCTGACTCGAACGACGGTCTGCGTGGCGCCGGGCGCGAGCGGCGGATCGAGGTGGAGCGCCAGGAAGACGGAGTTCGTCTGCATGAGGCTGGGACGCAGGCTGTAGCGCATCGGCGCGCCGTCGAGGCGGTAGAACCCGATCCAGGCGTCGCGCCGCGGATGCGTCATCTGTTCGTATCGCGTCATCGGGGCGAACCCCGGATTGCGAATTGTTTCCGTGCTCCATCGCAGAGAGGCCTCGAAGGCGTTGGAAATCACGAGCACACGAACTGCGCCGAAGGGGAGACGCCGTCGCGCCGCCTCGCGCGCGCATTCTTCGCGAAGAAACGCGAAGGCCGAAGAAGCGAGCGCGGGGCTGGTGCGGGTCTCGATCTTGAGCCATGCGGGCGGCCGGTCCCCAAAGTTTTTTCGATACGCGAAAACGACAAATGCGGCAGCAACGGCCAGAAGCGCGACTACGGCGGCCGCTTTGATCCACGACGGAAGCGGGGGACGCGCGGGACGCGCCGTCGGCGCCGAGAATACGGGAGATTCCGTCCTCCGACGAAACGCCTCCGGAATCGAGACAAGCAGCGCCCTGAGGAGATGAAGGGGATTCATGTCCGGGGAACCTGATGGAATCGGCGTCGTTTCATGGGGGAATGGCGACGGCCCAATCGGCGCCCTTCTCGTACCAATAGGTCATCTGGTTGGTTTCAAAGCGCCGAAACGCGGCGACGTGAAGATCGGCGAAGAGGAGGTTGACGCCCCCTTGGTGCGGCGGCGGATAGGTAGTCCGCGTATGCGAAAAGCCGGTGCGATCGCTCACTTCATTGGTGGGATCGTAGTCGTTGGGATCGCGGTCGCCCAGATCCTCGCTCATCAGGATGAAGGTGGAGGGGCTGCTGATGCGTCGCGCGTCGAGGAGGAACCCGCCGGTTTTGGAGCCGACACCGGGGTCTCCGCCTCCTTCGATATAGGGCTGGAGGATGTTGAGATAGTAGTCGATCGGCACGGAGGGCAGCGTCTTGCAGCCGGGATCCCGATAAATCGCCAAATTCTGATGGTAAGGAAAAATCAACCGAGCCCATCCCTGAGTCGCGGAATACCAATCCGGATACGGCCTGCCGCTGTAGGCGACGAGCCGCTCGTCGTTTTCGTTCCAATACATCTGCACTGCGTAGCCGAGTTGCTTGAGTTGATGGGCGCACTGGGCGGCTTGGGCGCGGTGGCGCGCGCCGGAGATCGCGGGCATGAGCAGTCCCGCGAGAATCGCGAGGATCGCGACGACCACCAAGAGTTCGATTAAAGTGAAGCCCTTCGAGCCGCGGCTGAAAAAACGCAGACCGGGAATGCGGCGGCGCCGCGATGTTTCGACGGAGGGCGCCCTCTCCCGAAAAGGCGACGGAAAAGAAAGCCGTCCTGTCGTCAAAGTCGAACGTGAAAACCTCATGAAACGAAGAGCCAGGAATGGAATTTTACGAAATATTTCCAGAGTCATCCCATAGCGCAAGAAAAGCGGGGTTGCGCCTCTGATTTTCAGAGGGGAGTCGGCGGTCGATTGGAGAAGTGAGTTTTACGATTTCA
>JABWAM010000192.1 GCA_013360985.1 Verrucomicrobiia bacterium
CGGCCGGGCGATCCGCCTCTGGACGCGCGCCGAGCACGACCTCCGCCCCGCGCATGACACGCCGGAGATCCGCCGCGTGGAACTCTCCCAGGAAATCCTCGCGCTCAAGTCCGCGGGATTCGACGATCCGCGAGCTTTTCCATGGCTCGAAGCGCCCGAACCCGCGGCGCTCGATCGCGCGGAAACGCTCCTCGCCGACCTCGGCGCGCTCGACGGCGAAAAACGCGTGACCTCGCTCGGGCGCAAGATGGCCGCATTCCCCGCGCACCCGCGCCACACGCGCATGCTGCTGGAGGCGGATCGCCTCGGCTGCGTCCATGCGGCGGCCCTCATGGCAGCTTTGGCCCAGGGACGGCCGATCCTGACGCGCGCTGCGGGCCGCGAAGTTCGCCACGCGCGCGAAGACGCCCTCGGCGCCGAGGCGGACTCGGACTTCGCGATCCTCGCGCGCGCTTGGCGCTATGCCGAAAAGGCTGGCTTCGACATCGAACGCTGCCGCCGCCTCGGCATCCACGCCGGTGCGGCGCGCCAGGTCCGCCCCGTTTTCGAGGCCTTCCTCCGCCTCGCCAAATCCGCCGGACTCGACGCGGCGGAGCGCCCCGCAAACGAAGAGGCGCAGGCCCGCTGCCTCCTCGCCGGCTTCGCCGACCACCTCGCGCGAAGGATCGATTCCGGCTCTCTCCGCTACGCGCTCACGCGCGGACGGAAAGGCCGCCTCTCGCCGGAAAGCGCACTGCGCGACCGCGATCTCCTGGTCGCCGTCGAGGTGGATGAGATCCAAAGGGGGCGCGGCGAGATCGAAGTCGCCCTCTCCCTCGCCGTCGGAGTCCGCGAAGATTGGCTGCGCGACATGGATCCCTCGGCGTTTTCGGAACGTCGCGAGGTCTTTCTCGATCCCTCGACGCGACGGGTCGCCGCGCGGGTCGTGCGCTCCTTTCGCGATCTCGCCCTCGAAACGAAGCTCGCCGCAGAACCTTCGGAAGCCGAGGCCGCGGCCATTCTCGCCCGCGAAATCCGGATGGAACGGATTCAGTTCCCCGGCTGGGATGACGCCGTCGAGCAATGGATCCTCCGCCTCAACCGCCTGGGCGAATGGCTGCCCGAACTTGGGCTGCCCCGTGTCGCCGAAAAAGATCGACTTCTCCTTTTGGAGCAGGCTTGCCTCGGCGCGCGAAGCGTCCGCGACCTCAAGGAGCGCGCCGCCCTTCCCATCGTGCGCGCTTGGCTCAATTCTTCGCAGCAGCGCCTCGTCGAACAGCATGCGCCCGACCGCGTCGCCCTCCCGTGCGGCCGTCGCGCCAAGGTGCGCTACCGCGCCGAAGGCGCTCCGATTCTTTCCGCCCGCATCCAGGACCTCTTCGACGCCCCGCGCGCCTTCACCGTCGCCCGCGGGCGCGTGGCGCTCGCGATCGAGATCCTCGCGCCCAACCATCGTCCCGTGCAGGTGACCGAAGACCTCGCGGGCTTCTGGCGCGCGCATTATCCGCGCATCAAGCAGGAACTCCGCCGCAAATATCCGAAGCACGAATGGAGATGACCCCTCGCGCGCCATTTCTCCAAAAGGCGGCGTCGCCCTGGCGCTCGAAATCCGTGTCGAAGATTTTCGTGTCTCGGCGCCTCGGTTTTGCCCAAGATGACCTCCCGCGGAAGAGCGCCGATTTTTCAAACTCCTTCTAACCCGCCCTCGCAATGCCGTTCCGTTCTCTCCGTCTTTTGCGCCAACCGATCCGGATGGACCTTCGGACCGCGATTTTCGGCATGCTCTCCGTTCTGTTCCTGGGGACCATCGCCATCCTCGCGACGACCGCCTTTTTCATGGCGCGCGCCTCGCTGCGAAGCCTGACCACCGCCCATTGCGTGAGCGTCTGCCGCGCCGTGACTCGCCAAGTCGAATCGCTGCTCGGCAACGCCTCGCTCACCCTCGAGGAAATCTCCGCGCTCGCCCACGAAGAACCGACGCCCTCCATCGCCGATCCGCTCTGGAGAAAGCGCATCTCTCGAATTTTCGCGGAACGGCTCCGTTGGCGACGCCATCTCTCGGGGATTTATTGGGGCGACGCCGCGACCGGCGTCTTCTTCGGGGCGCGCCGCGACGACGACAAAAAGATCCTGCTCGTCGAAGCCGATCCCGCGCGCGACGGAGGAGTCCAACACCTGCGCTCCCTCACCCCCGACGGGCGCCTCCTGCCGCAGCCCTCGCCCGATCGGAAAATGGACGCGCGCGCGCGTCCCTGGTTTCAACGCGCCATGCAGGCGGGCGTCTTCGTCTGGACGGCGCCGTACGACTTCATCGATGGGCGCCGCGGCATCACCGCGGCCCTCCCCGTCCGGCCAACGCCGATCGAACCTCCGATCGGCGTGCTCGGCGCCGATTTCCCGCTGAGCAGCCTCGCCTCCTATCTCGCGCAACTCAAACCGAGCCCGAACGGCAGTGTCTTCCTCCTCGACGAAGTAGGGCGCATCGTGGTTTCTCCGTCGCAGCCCGGCCTCCACCGCGCGATCGCCACCCTCGATGACGCGCTCTCGGAAAATCGCGACGCCTTCAGCGACGCGCCGGTGGGACAACCCGTTTCCTTCGCCTCGGAGTTCGAGGGCGCCTATTACCGGACGACGGTTTCCCATTTCGAAATTGCGGGCGGCCTTCGTTGGAACGTCGCCGTGATCCTCCCCTCTTCCGACTTCCTCAACGCCGCCTATCACAACGCGGCGGTCTCCCTCCTTTTCGCGCTCATCGCCCTCGTCGCGACCCTCGTTTTGGCCACCCTCATCTCGCGAAAGATTTCCGCGCCGTTGAATCACCTCAGCCGCGCGTTGGAAGGCATCGGAGAATTCCGTATCCCCGCGGACCCTTCCCCGCGCTCTTTCGTGCGGGAGGTCTCCGTCATCGGCGAGTCCGTGGACCGCATGAAATCGAGCCTCCGCTCCTTCGGCAAATACGTGCCCGCCGACATCGTGCGCGACATCCTCCGAACCAGCCGCGCCGCCCAACTCGGCGGCGAGTCGCGCACCCTGACGATCTTCCTCTCCGACCTCCGCGACTTTACCCGCTTGAGCGAACCGCGCGCCGCCGACGAGGTGGTCGCCATGGTCTCCGACTATCTGGAAGTCGTCACCGCGGCCGTCCATGGCGGCGGAGGCGTCGTAGACAAATATCTCGGCGACGGAGTCCTCGCCCTCTTCAACGCGCCGAATTGTCTCCCCGATCATGCCGCACGCGCCTGCCTCGTCGCCCTCGACGTCCAACGACGCCTCGCCGACCTCGCCCCGAGCCGCGCGATGCGTCGTCTCCCGCCGCTTGCCGCGCGCATCGCCCTTCACACCGGAGAGGCCGTCGTCGGAAACATCGGCACCACCGAACGCTTCGCCTATACCGCGCTCGGCGACGCGGTGAACCTCACCAGCCGCCTCGAATCGTTGAGTAAGGTCTACGGAGTTTCCATCCTCGCCACGGAATCCGTCCGCCGCGCCGCAGGCGCCCGGTTCGCCTGGCGCGCGGTGGATCGCGCCGCGGTTTATGGTCGTCAAGCGGCGGTGGACCTTTTCGAACTGCTCGGCGAAGAATCCGCGCTTTCCGACGACGCGCGGCGCGAGCGCGATCTCTTCGAACGCGCGCTCCGCGATTATTTCGCGCGCCGTTTCGAACGCGCGGCGGAGGGGTTCGCCGAAATCGCGAAACGTCGCCCGGACCACGCGAGCGCCCAACTCTTCGGCGAACGCTGCGCCCAATTCCTCGCCCATCCGCCTCCGGACGACTGGGATGGCGCCTACGTTTTTGAGCGCAAATAGCGCCCTGCCCCCCCCTCGCAGAGATCTGCCCGAGCGCGTGCGGCGGATCACCGCGGCGACGCCTCAAGCCGCACCTCGATCCCTTGATCACGCAGGTAACGCTTCACCTCGCCGACGGTGAATTTGCCGAAGTGAAAAATCGAGGCGGCAAGCACCGCCGAAGCGCCTCCCTGGGTGAGAACCTCGCTCAAATGCTCGAGTTCGCCCGCTCCGCCACTGGCGATCACGGGGATGCGCACGGCGTCGCTCACCGCCCGCGTCAACGCCAGGTCGTATCCTTCCTTCGTGCCGTCGGTGTCCATGCTGGTCAGCAAAATCTCGCCGGCGCCCAACTCCTCCATCCGCTGCGCCCAGGCCACCACATCCAATCCCGTCGCAGTGCGTCCTCCGTGCGTCCAAACCTCCCAGCCCGCGTCCGCCCTCGCCTCGAGGGCCTTACGCTTCGCATCAATCGCGACGACCACGCACTGACGACCGAACCGCTCGGAGCTTTCCCGCACAAGTTCGGGCCGCGCGACGGCGGCTGTGTTGAGCGACACCTTGTCCGCTCCCGCGCGCAACATGAGACGCACGTCCTCGACGCTCCGAATCCCTCCTCCGACCGTGAGTGGAACGAAGCAGCGCTCCGCCGTCCGCTCCACGACCTCGACCATCGTGCGCCGATTGTCCGAGGAGGCGGTGATGTCGAGAAAAACCAGCTCGTCGGCCCCCTGCCGATCGTACGCCTCGGCGCACGCGACCGGATCGCCGGCGTCGCGAAGATCCAAAAACTTGGTCCCCTTGACCACCCGTCCGTCCGTCACGTCGAGGCAGGGAATAATCCGTTTCGCGAGCATGACTTACCAAGCCTCAACTTCCAAGGGACACGGCGCAAGCCGGATTCTCGATCCCCAAATCCCCGCGTAAGGCATGGGGGGAGTCCATCCTCGGTCGAGGAACAAGCGACGCCCTCGCAACATTTTGGACTTAAGCAGCTTCCGTGGCTCGG
>JABWAM010000008.1 GCA_013360985.1 Verrucomicrobiia bacterium
CAAAAAGGGTGCGACGGCTCGGCCGGCGGCCTCGCCCTCCCTTTCCACCGTCCGTGCTTGGGAAAAATCCGCTCGGTCGCGAAGCGAGGGAGGGCGCCGACGGCGGCGCCGCGGCCGCGGCTTGAGTCCAAAATGCGGCGAGGGCGTCGCATGTTCCTCGACCGAGGATGGACTCCCTCCCACGCCTGACGCGGGGATTTGGGGCTGATTTTGTCTCTCTTTTTTGCGATTTAGGCTTGGATAGGCATGCCCGTTTCCATCCCTGTTCTTCGAAAGACTCCGTTCGCATGGGATCCACGCCCGCTGCGCGAGATGTCGAGCGCGCGCAGCACGGCCCGCATCTCGCGTTCGGTTCCGATGGTGATCCGGAGGCGTTCGCGCGTTTCGCGCGCCGCGAACCAGCGCACGAGCACCCCGCGCTTTTTCAACGCAAGAAACCATTCCTCGGCGGCTCCGCCGGGCGGCCGGGCGAAAACGAAGTTCGCCTCGCTCGGCAAGACCTCCCATCCTCGCTCCTCCAACGCTGCGCGAAACGCCTCGCGCGTCCGCACGATTCGGCGGACGCCCCGGCGATGCCACGCCGCGTCGGCAAAGGCCGCTTCTCCCGCCGCCTGGGCGAGCTGATCGAGGTTGTAGGAGTCTTTCACCTTGAACATCGCGCCGATCAGTTCCCGGCTGCCCAACGCGAATCCGAGGCGCATGCCGGCGAGCGCGTAGGACTTGGAAAGACTTCGGGTGACGAGGACGTTCGGCAGCGCGCGCGCAAGATCGAGCGCGTTCTCACGCGCGAAATCGGCGTAGGCCTCGTCCACGATCAACACGCCGCGGAGCCTGCGCGCCAGGCGCCGCAGGAAAGCCGTCGTCAACGCCGTGCCCGAAGGCGCATTCGGGTTCGCGATGAACGTCAGGGCCGCGCGCGGATCGAACTGCTCGAGGCGGAGTTCGTAGCGCTCCGAAAACAACACCCGCCGCACGCGCGCCCCCTGGATCCCCGCGAGCACCGGATAAAGCGAGTAGCTCGGCCAGGGAAACTGGACGAGGTCCCCCTCTCCCGCGAACGCGCGCAGGCCCATCGTGAGAAGGTCGTCCGAGCCGTTGCCCGCGATCACCCGCTCGGGATCCACGTCGAACGTCCTGCCGATCCGTTCGCGAAAACGCAGGCTGACGGGATCGGGATAAAGGCGGAGCCGCGCGCCGAGATGCCGGCGGATCGCGCGGGCCACGCGCGGCGAAGGAGGATACGGGTTTTCGTTGGTGTTCAGCTTGATCAGACGGGTCCCCCTCGGCTGTTCGCCGGGCACGTAAGCGCTCAGGCAACGGATCTCGGAGCGAATCAGCGAACGACGTTTCACGGGAAGCGAGTGAAGCAGCTTCGCGGAAGCCGCTCAAGCGCCCGGCGGCGTTGCGTTCGCCGCGCGCGCCCGCGCCTCTCACTCCTCGCCGATCGGACCCCAGCGCGCGTCCATCACCTTGAGGCGGTCCGGCAAGCGGGCAAAGACGCGCGCCGCGAAACGGCGGATCTCGCCGAGGAGAGCTTCCCAGCGCCGCGGCGAAAACGCTTTCGCGGGGGCGAGATCCTCGCGGAGGCCGGCCAAGCGCGCCCGGGACTCCGCGAGGAGCCGATCCGTCAACCGCCCCTTGCGCGCGGCGGCGAACGCCGCGCGATGACCTTCCCGGATCGCCTTCGCCGTGTGACAGATCAGGACGAGGTCCACGCCGTTGCGGAGGCAACCGACCGCGGCTTCGCCCACCGTCATCGTCCGGGTGATCGCGCCCATTTCGAGATCGTCGGTGATCGTGACGCCCTGAAATCCGAGCCGCTGGCGGAGGATTCCGCCCATCAACTTTGGAGAAACGCAGGCGGGCGTGAGGCGACCGCGGTGGTACGCGCGAAGATGCGCGTGGGAAAGCATGATCATCCGCAGCGGCCCTTTCCCGCCGTCCCAGAGGTCGGCGTACGGCCGCAGGTCTTCCCGTTCGAGCTCGCGCGCGGAACGGTTGACGCGCGGCAGGACTTGGTGCGGGTCCTTGTCCGCGGCGCCGTAACCGAGGAAATGTTTTCCGCAGCCGAGGACCCCCTCGCTCTGCATGCCGCGGAGAAAGGCGTCCGCGAAACGAGCGACCGCGCGCGGATCGTGCGACCAGCAACGATCCGGCACCGAGTTGTCCACGCCGGGCCGCAGCCAGAGGTCGAGCACGGGCGCGAGGTTCACATTGACGCCGACCTCCCGCAGAAGCCGTCCCGTGAGCCGTCCATGCTCGCGCGCGAAGCGTTCGTCGCCGAGGTGGGCGAGCTGCGGCGCCGAAGGAACCGCGCCGGTGAGGTCCTTGAGGCGGTTGACTCGTCCGCCCTCGTGATCGAGGCAGACGAGGAGATCCTCGCCGAGCAGATCGCGCAGCCGCGCGGTGAGCCGCGCCAGGCGGGCCGCCGTGCGCACATTGCGGCCGAAGAGGATGACGCCGCCCGGGCGCACCGTCCGCAGGAGCGCGCGCGTGGGCGGATCCAGATCGGGACCGGGGATCCCGATGAAAAAATGCGCGCCGACCTCCGGAGCGGGCTTCGGCATGCGCCACCTCCTCAGGCCGTGCCGCGCCCGTCGGCCGCCGATTTTTCCGAAGCGCCCTTCAGCTTCTCCTGCCGTCGGGCTTCCTTGACCTTGTCCTTGTAGACGACCTCGGGCTTCACGAGCGGTTCGTCGTTGGAAAGGATCGCCCCTTCGGCGGAGATGTCGCGGAAGAAACAGCTCTTGTAGCCCTCGTGACAGGCCGCGCCGACCTGTTCCACCTCGAGGAGAAGCGTATCGCCGTCGCAATCGAAGGAAAGCTTCTCCACGCGCTGCACGTGACCGCTCGATTCGCCCTTCATCCAATACTTCTGGCGCGAGCGACTCCAGAACCAGGTGCGTTTCGTTTCGATCGTCTTCAGCAGCGAATCGCGATTCATCCACGCCATCATGAGCACTCGCCCCGTCTTCCGCTCCTGGATGATCGCGGGGATGAGCCCGTCGGCGTTGAACCGTAGTTTTTCGAGAAAGTCTTCGTTCATGGCACGCGCTTTCCTAGCCGGATTGTCGCCGCGCCCCAAGGCAAAACCGGAGAGGCCCTCTGGAATCTCGAGGCCCCGCGGACCGCCGCCGCGCGAGGCGACGCCGAAGCTCAAACCAGCCGCAGCCGCGGCAGGTCCTGAGAATCGATCAGCCCGACGATCCGCCGCCGCGCGTCCACGACGATCAGATCGTCAATTTGATGCTTGCGCAGGAGCCGCACCGCCTCGGCCGCCAGGGCGTCCTCGCGAATGGTGATCGGCCGGCGGGTCATCACCTCGCCCAGGGCCACGCTGCCGACATCGCGATTTTTCGCGTAATGCCGGGCGAAATCCCCGTGGGTAAAAATGCCCGCGAGGCGATGGCCCGCGCCGCGAATCGCCACGCAGCCCGAACGCGCCTTGGCCATGAGGGACAACCCTTCGGACACCGTGGCCTTCGGTCCTGCGACCGCGCAGCGTTCGGGAGGACGAATGAGATCGCGCGCCTTGAGCAAGAGCGTCTGGCCGAGCGCGCCGGCGGGATGATAGCGCGCAAAATCTTCCTTGCGGAAGCCGCGTTCCTGGAGCAAGGCCATCGCGAGCGCGTCGCCCAGGGCGAGCATCGCCGTGGTGCTCGTCGTCGGGGCGAGATTGTGGGGGCACGCCTCGCGCGAAACGTGCGCGTTGAGAACCGCGTCGCTGTGCCGGCCCAAGGTGGAATTCACGCGGCCGACAATTGCGACGAGGCGCGCATCGATGCGCCGAAGCGCGGGCAGGATGCGCAGCAACTCCTCGGTTTCTCCGCTGTTGCTGAGGAGGAGGGCCACGTCTCCCTCATGGACCACGCCGAGGTCTCCGTGGAGGGCGTCCGTGGGATCGAGCACGACCGACGGCGCGCCGGTGCTGCTCAAGGTCGCGGCGATCTTGTGTCCGATGAGCCCGGACTTGCCGATGCCGGAGACAACGATCTTTCCATGGGCTTCCACACACGCGCGCATCAGGCTGATGGCGCGGAGAAAGGAGGGCCCCAGGGCGCGGCGGACCTGGCGCAGGCCTTCGGCTTCGATCTCCAAGACCTTGCGCGCCCGCTTCAACGCTTCGCTCGACGTCGCTTTCGCCATGCGCCCACGGAAGCGAAAAGCTGCGCGCAAGGCAAAACCAATCGCTTTCGCTTTTCTCGGCGCGCGAGGGTAGCATCCCCTCTCCCCTCATGAGTTCCGCAACCGCGAACTGCTGCTCGCACAACCTCCACCCCCCCTCTCCGGGGGAGGGGGAAGAAGCCTCCGAGCGTCGGGAGTTGAGCGTCCAGTTCCTCCTCTCGGCGGTCTGCCTCCTTTTCCTCGGCGCGGGACGCCTCGGCCACGGGCTCTCCCACGAGTTCCCGACGCAACTCGAGCACGCCTTCCTCATCATCGCCTATCTCACGGGCGGTTTTTACCCGATGCTCGGCGTCATCGAGGACCTCCGCGAGTTCCGGTTCAACGTGAACTTCCTCATGGTCGCCGCGGCGCTCGGCGCGGCGTGCGTCGGCGCGAAGGAAGAAGGCGCGATCCTGATGTTCCTGTTTTCCTTCAGCGGCGCGCTCGAAAAATACGCCGCGGGACGAACCCGCCGGGCGATCCGTTCCCTCATGAAGATCAGCCCCTCCCAAGCCACTGTGCTGCGCGACGGCAGGGAGGAGATCGTTCCCGTCTCGGCGCTCCATCGCGGCGACCTCCTCGTCGTTCATCCCGGCGAACGGATCGCGGGCGACGGCGTGATCCTCGACGGGATCACCTCGGTGGACGAGAGCAGTCTCACCGGAGAATCGCTGCCGGTGGACAAGGGGCCCGGACGCCGCGTGCTCGCGGGCAGCATCAACGGACACGGCCTGATCCGCGTAAAGACCGACCGCGAGGCGAGCGACACCGCGCTTGCGAAGATCTTCCGGATCCTGGAGGAAGCCTCGCACCGCAAGGCGCCCACCGAACGCCTCATCGAGAAATACGGCGGCCCCTACACTTGGACCATCCTCATCCTCACGCTGTTCACCCTGCTCGGCGCCCGTTGGTTCGCGGAGATGACGTGGAGCGCCGCGCTCTATCGTGCGATGACCTTCATGGTGGTCGCCTCGCCCTGCGCGATGGTGTTGTCCATCCCTTCGGCGGTCCTCGCCGCGATCGCCAGCGGCGCGCGGCGCGGCATGCTCTTCAAGGGAGGCCTCGCCATCGAAATCCTAGGATGCTGCCGCGCAATCGCCTTCGACAAGACCGGCACCCTCACCCAAGGCAAGCCGCAACTCGCCGAGGCGCGCTACGCCGACGGCCTCAAGGCCGGTGACGTCCTCGCCGACGCCGCGGCCGTCGAACTCAACTCCGAGCATCCGCTCGCCAAGGTCATCGTCCAGGAAGCCCGTCGGCACAACCTGCGCTTCGAACGCGCCGAAGCGAGCCGGGCGTGGCCGGGGCTCGGCGTCGAAGGAATCGTGCGCGGAGAGACCGTGCGCGTCGGCAGCGAGGCCTTTATCTGTCTCCACGGCGGCATGCAACCCTGGGTGCGCGACACCCTCGTCGAGTTTCGCGCGCGCGGCCTCACCTGCCTGATCGCCGCGCGCGAAGGCCCTCTCGCCGTCTTCGGCGTCGCCGACAGCCTGCGCCCCGGCGCCATCCGCGCCGTCGCCGAGCTGGCGCATCTGAACATCCGCACGGTGATGCTCACCGGCGATCATCAGGCCTCCGCCGCCGAGTTCGCGAAAAAGCTCGGCCTCTCCGATTTCCGAGCGAGCCTTCTCCCCGACCAAAAGGTCGAAGCGGTGCGCGAACTCATGGAACAGCACGACGTCGTCGCCATGGTTGGCGACGGCGTCAACGACGCTCCCGCTCTCGTGACCGCCTCCGTCGGCGTCGCGATGGGCGCGAGCGGAAGCGACACCGCCATGGAAAGCGCCGACGTCGTTCTCATGGGCGACGACATCGAGCGCGTGCCCGAGATCGTGCGCCTCGGGCGCAAGACGCGCGCGATCATCCATCAGAACCTCGTCTTTTCCGTAGGAGTGATCCTCGCGCTGATCGGGGCGACGTTCTTCGCGAAGCTCAGGCTCGCCCTCGGCGTCATCGGCCACGAGGGCAGCACGATCCTCGTCGTCTTCAACAGCCTCCGCCTCCTGCGCCATGCCTCCGCGCATCCACCGCGCGAGGCGGCGTGAGGCGTCGCGCATGAACGCCGCGTTCGAAGTCGCCGCCGGGCCCGAGGGCTTTCGCCTCGGGCGTTTGCGCACCGCCCACGGCGAGGTCGCGACGCCGGTGTTCATGCCGGTCGGCACGCAGGCCACCGTCAAGACCATGCTGCCCGACGAGCTCGCGCAGATCGGCGTCTCCATCCTCCTCGCGAACACCTACCACCTCCACCTCCGCCCCGGGTCCGAAGTCGTGGCCCGCATGGGCGGCCTCCACCGTTTCATGAACTGGTCGCGACCGATCCTCACCGACAGCGGCGGTTACCAGGTCTTCAGCCTCGCCCCATTCCGTACGGTGCGCGAACACGGCGTCTCATTCCGTTCCCACCTCGACGGCGCCGAATGTTTCCTCGGCCCGCGCGAAGCCATGGAAATCCAATCCCGCCTCGGCGCCGACATCGCGATGGTCCTCGACGAATGCCCTCCCTGGCCGTGCGACGAAACCACGGCGCGCGGCGCGGTGGAACGCTCCCTGCGCTGGGCCGCCGAGTGCCGCGCATGGAAAACCGAATCCGCCCCCGGATCGCACGCGCGGCTCTTCGGGATCGTCCAGGGCGGCAGCCATGACTCCTTACGCCGCGAATGCGCCCGACGCCTCGTCGAGATCGGTTTCGACGGCTACGCGATCGGCGGCGTCAGCGTCGGCGAACCCGAGCCGGAAATGCTTCGCGCCATCGAGGCGAGCGTCCCGGAACTCCCCGCCGATCGTCCCCGCTACGCCATGGGGCTCGGCTCGCCGACGCAGATCCTCGAGATGATCGCCCGCGGCGTGGACATGTTCGATTGCGTCCTCCCGACGCGCATCGCGCGCAACGGCGTCGCCTTCACGCCGGAGGGTTATCTTCACGTCAGCGCCGGCCGCTATCGTCAGGACGAACGCCCAATCCAAGAGGGCTGCCCCTGCCCCGCATGCCGCAACTTCACGCGAGCCTACCTGCGCCACCTCTTCAATGCGGAAGAAATCCTCGCGCTGCGACTGGTGACCTGGCATAATTTAACTTTTTACATCCATTTGATGCACGCGGCGCGCGAGACGATCCGGGCTGGAACCTTTGACGCCTTCCGCCGCGGCTTCTTGGAACGATACCGACCTCCCGCGACGCCCGTCCCTCGAACGATGCAGCGCCCAAAAACTCGAATTCGCCACGCCGCACGCGCCTGACTCCCTCGCGCCCTCCCTCTCTCTTCCACTCCTTTCCCCATGAACCTCCCCTCCCTCTCCTCGGTCTTCAACCTCCACTCCGCGCACACTCTCCTTGCGATGGGCGCGCCACCCCAGCCCGGAGAAAACCCGACGAAGAGCCTCCTCGGCGCGCTCGGGCCGATGATCCTCATCTTCGTCATCTTCTATCTCATCCTGATCCGTCCGCAGCAGAAGCAGCAGCGCGAGACGCGCAAGATGATCGACGCCCTCAAGGTGGGCGACCGCGTCCTTGTCGCCGGCGGCATCTTCGGGATTGTCGCCCAGATCAAAGAGAAAGCCATCGTCGTCAAGATCGCCGAAAACACGCGCGTCGAGATGCTGCGCACCGCCGTCCAGCAGGTCCTCCCCGAAGAATCGAAATCTTGAGAATCTCGACGGATTCGCGGAGGACGAGCCGCCTTGAGCCGCATCTTCCCCGCGCCGTCGGCGTGAAAGTCGCGAAAACGGCGGCCGGTTTCCGGCGGATCAGCCGACCGTCAGGCGCGGCACGCGCGCGCCGATCCCGCAGAGGACCTCATAGGAAATCGTTCCGATCCGATCGGCGATCTCGCGCGCGGTAATTTCCTCCTGCCCCTGGCGCCCGATCAGGACGACTTCCTCACCGCGCTCGACAGCGGGGAGACGCGAAAGGTCCACCATCGTCATGTCCATGGTCACCCGTCCGAGGACGCGGCAACGCCGTCCGCGCACGAGGACTTCGCCGAGATTCGAAAGCCGTCGAGAAAATCCGTCCGCGTAACCGAACGGCAGCACCCCGACCCGCATTCGGCGCGGAGCGCGAAAGGTCCCTCCGTAGCTGATGCGGCTCCCTTTCGCGACCTCGCGCACGAGGGCCACTCGCGCTTTCCATGCGAGCGCGAGACGCAGCGCGCGACGCCCAAGTGCCCTGCGCCACGCCGCGCGCGGCTCCCCGTATCCGTAGAGCGCGATCCCAGGCCGCGCGTGCGTCAGACGGGGATCGGCGGGGAGATTCACCACCGCCGCGCTGTTGTGCAGATGGAGAAAGCTCGCGCGAAATCCCCGCCGCGCGATCGCCTCTCTCGCGGCGAGCAAGCGCGCGAACTGAAGTTGGCACTCGGCGGGATCCGCCTCGGCGTTCGCGAGATGCGTGAAGACGCCCTCGACGCGCACCCCTCGCGAAGTCGCCGCTCGCGCGATGAGCGCCGCGGCGTCGTCCACTCGGCAGCCGAGGCGCCCCATCCCCGTATCCACCTTGAGATGCGCGGACGTCAGGACCCTCGCCCGGTTCGCGACGCGCGCGATGGCGTGCAACTCTTCCTCGCTCGAGATCGCGAACGCCAGCCGCGGCTGGCGCACCGCCCATTCCACTTCGTCCGGAAGGGCCGGCCCCGCGAGGAGGACCCACGCCCGGGGCACGGCGCGCAACAAGGCTTCGGCTTCGGCAGCGTTCGCCACGAGGAAACGGCGCACCCCTTCGCGGGCCAGACGCCGCGACACGTCCGCGAGGCCATGCCCGTACGCATTCGCCTTGACCACGCCCATCACCTCGCAGCCGTGCGGAAGAAGCGAACGGATCGCGGAGAGATTGTGGCGGATCGCGGAAAGATCCACTTCCGCCCAACAACGCAGCGCCTTGCGTCTCATGCGTCTCCGAAGCTGATTCCCAGGTCGCGCGCCGTCATCACCAAGTCCCCGTCCACAGGCACCTGCTTCAACCGCCCGACCGCCTCCTCGATCGGCACGGAAACCGTCGTCGGCGGCTTCAGGGCCACCATCCTCCCGAACTTCTTCTCGGCGATCAGGCGCACCGCCTGCGCGCCGAACCGCGTGCAGAGGAGACGATCGAAGCAGGTGGGGCCGCCGCCGCGCTGCAGATGGCCGAGGACGCAGACCCGCGCCTCCTTTCCGGTCCGCCGGGCGACCTCCTTCGCGACCACCGCGCCGAGGCCGCCGAGCTGCGCCTCGCGGTCTTTCGCGCCCTCCTCGCGCGCGACGAAATGGCCGCCGGCCTCGCGGGCCCCCTCGGCGGCGACGATCAGCGTGAACCGTTTCCCCAGCTTCTCGCGGGCGGCCACCTGCGCGCAAATCCCTTCATAAGAAAAGGGGATCTCGGGGATGAGAATCACGTCGCCGCCTCCGGCGATCCCCGCGCTGATCGCGATCCATCCCGCATAACGCCCCATCACCTCGAGGACCATCACCCGGTCGTGGCTCGCCGCGGTCGTATGCAGGCGGTCCAACGCGTCGGTCGCGCACGCCACCGCCGAGTCGAACCCGAACGTGATCACCGTGGCGTCGAGATCGTTGTCGATCGTCTTGGGCACTCCCACGAGCGGCACGCCGCGGCGGGAAAGCTGAAGGGCGATGCTCAGCGAGCCGTCTCCTCCGACGACCACCAGGGCGGCGAGGCCGAGCTTTTCGAAGGACGCCTTGGCAGCGTCGAGCGCTTCGCGCGGAATCTCCTGCGCCACGCCGTGCGCCCGTTTCGCCGCGAACGGCCCGCGATTCGACGTGCCGAGAATCGTCCCGCCTGAGGTGAGCAAGGCGTCCATCTGCGTATAATCGAGCGCCATCGTCCGAACGGGATCGAGGAGGCCGTTGAACCCGCCGCGGATGCCGAGGGTCTCCCAGCCGCGCTTGGCGGCCGCCTTAACGACCGCGCGGATCACCGCGTTCAGCCCGGGACAATCTCCGCCTCCGGTCAGGATTCCAATGCGGGTCAGGGGAGGTTTCATGGGAACGTCGCGCGCCGCATTTCGCGCATACCCATCGCACAAACGCAAGGCCCGACCTCGGCGCCAAATCCTCGCATAAGGCTCAGGGAAACCCATCCTCGATCGAGACATGCGTGACGTCTTCACCACGTTGAGCGTTGAAGCCGCTGCGGCGGCGGCGGCCCTCGAAAGGATTCGGGGGAGATCCCGGCGGCGCCCTCCCTCGCTTCGCGATGAAATGGAGATCGGCGGCGTAACGCTCGGCCTCGCAGGAAAATCCCTCGGACGCATGAGGGAAAGAGGACAAACGCAGAAGGTAGGGCGAGGCCGCCGGCCGAGCCGTCGCACCCGTCTCGCGGAAGTCCGGAATCTCGGCGCGCCTCATCCACCCGATCCTGATGGATGATGATGAAGGGAACTCCCTAAAAATGGAGTTTATCCGTGGATTTGGGTCGGCGCGATACGCGGGGATCAAGGGAGTCTCCCACCCCTGCGCGACCGAGGCAACGCCCGGCGTTTTGCCGTTTGGCGCGCCGGCGTCCGCGGGGGCTACCTGCGGCCGCTCAACTCGACGAGATCGGCGAGAATGCGCAACCCTTCGTCGTATTCCGGGTCCGCGCGCGCCAAAGCTTCCTTCCCCGTGACGCGGGCAACTTCGTCGGCGGGGTCCGCCGCGTCTTCCTCGCGCAACGTCGCCGCCGCCTGATCCAGCACCTTCTTGGTCAAGGCCGCCCTCTTCGGTCCGCCGCCGGCGGAGTCCTCGATTGTGATCTCGGTGACTTTCCACTCGGACGACATCCGCCCTTTGCGATCCTTTTCGCGCTTCTCGATGCGCGCCTGATTTTCGCTCCGCTCCTTCTGGCGCGCGGCGAGGTTGAGGGACACGGTTTTGTCAGCGAGCTGCGCCTTGAGCCGTTCGATGTCCTCGCGCACATAAGCGAACTCGGGATCCTTCGCGAGGCGGGCTTGAAAGCGCTGCTTCAGCTCGGGCAGAAACGGCGCGACCCGATTCACCGGACGATAATATGCGGGCGCAATCTCGTTGTAAGGAAGCGGATACTTCAGGGCGGCTTCGCTGATCTTGAGATCGTCCATCGGCGAGGGCCATTGCAGATCGGGGATCACCCCGCGATATTGGGTCGAGCCGCCCGAAACCCGATAGAACTTTTGCACCGTGAGCTTCAGCGCTCCTCCACGCGTAAGATAACGCGAAAGATTCTCGATCTTTTGGACGGTGCCTTTTCCGAAGGTGCTCGATCCTCCGACAATCACGGCCCGTCCGTAATCCTGCAGAACGGCCGCGAGGATCTCCGCTGCCGAAGCGCTGATATGGCTGACGAGCACCACCAGCGGCACGTCGCAAACCACCGACGAATCATCGTCTTCAAGCACGCGCACGCGTCCGCTCGCGTCGCCGACCTGGACCACGGGCCCCTTTTTCAGAAAGAGCCCGGCGAGTTCGACGACTTCGGCAAGCGCGCCGCCGCCGTTTTTGCGCAGATCGATCACGAGGCCTTCGGCGCCCTGCTGCTGGAGGCGCGCCAACAGCGTGCGCACATCCCGGGTCACGCTTTTGCTTCCCTTTCCCGTCCCCTCGAAATCCAAATAAAACGTCGGGATGTCGAGATACCCATAACGCCGAACCCGCCCCTCCGCGTCGCTCCGCTCCAAAAGGCGGGCCTTCGCTTCGGCCTCGGTGAGCTTGATCTCATCGCGCTGGAGACGGATTTCCACGTGCGCGGAGAGGTCGGGCGACTTCGATGGGATCACCAGGAGCCGCACGTCGGTGCCCTTCTCCCCGCGAATCTTCTCGACCACCTTCGCGAGCTTCATGTCCACCACGTCTTCCATGGGACCGTCCCCTTGGGCGACGCCCGCAATCCGATCGTTCACCTGGAGGCGTTTGTCGAGATCGGCGGGGCCGCCGGGGACCAATGCCAGAATTTTCGCATAACCGTCTTCGGCGCCGAGCACGGCGCCGATCCCCTTGAGAGAGAGCTTCATGTTGATCGCGAACGTCTCCATCTCGCTCGGCGACATATAATCGGAATGTGGATCGAACGCATGCGCGAGCGAAGTCAGGTAGATCTGAAGCACCGATTCGGCGTCCTCCTCACGCACCGTGCGGAGGAGGCGATCGTAACGCTTCCCCACGATCTGAATGGCGTCCGCCATCTTACGCTTCGCCAGCAACTCCTGGAGGACCTCGAACTTCACCCTCTGCCGCCAGATCCGCCGCGCCTCCTCTTCGTCCTTCGGCCATGGGGCTTCCGTGCGATCTTTGAGGTAGCGCTCATTCGTGTCGAATGAAAGCTTCTCCTTGAGGAGATCGTGGACCAAGGCGACCCGTTGCTCGATCCGGTGGAGATAGCGCGCAAAAATTTCGAAACCGGGCTGTAAATTGCCGCGCAGGACCTCGTCATCCAGGGCCGTCGCAAACTTCTGAAACTCCTGAATGTCCGACTCCAAAAACATCAGGCGGGTGTAGTCCAAGGCGTCGAGATAAAGCGCGAGCCAATTTTTCGAGATCTCGTCGTCCACCGCGTGGCGGCGGAAATGTTCCTGCGCTAAAATCCTCCCGACGGTGCTGCCGATCCGCGAATCGTCCGCCGTCGGTTTGGGCGGCGCCTCCGACGCGAAGGCGATCGCGCACCAGGCCGATACGGCCAGCGCCGGCGCAAGGAGCTTGGAAAGGCGACGGGACATCACCGCGCAAACCTATCAGCCGACGCTCCTCCGCGCAACGGCGCTCCCCGCCGACGCTCTTTTTCCGAAGCGCGCGCGCGCCGTCGCGCGCCGTCGCGGGGCGGATGAGCGCCCGTATTGACCGAGGCGTCGGCGGAAATCCGCGCGCGCAAGCGGTCAAGCGCCGAGGACTTTTTTGGCGACCGTGACCGCAGAACTCGCGTTATCGGCGTATCCGTCGGCGCCGATCTCCTCAGCATACTGCTGAGTCACCGGCGCGCCGCCGATGATCACCTTAACGTTCTCGCGAACGCCCTGCGCCTTCATGCCTTCGATCGTGCTCTTCATCGAGGGCATCGTCGTCGTCAGCAACGCCGAGAGCGCCACAAGGTTGACGCCCTTCTCCTTGACCGCGGCGATGAACTTGTCGGACGACACGTCCACCCCGAGGTCCACCACTTCAAACCCTCCCCCTTCGAGCATCGCGCCTACGAGATTTTTGCCGATATCATGGAGATCGCCCTTCACCGTGCCGATCGCGACGCGCCCCACGGGCTTGACCCCGCTCTTGACGAGCAACGGGCGAATCGGCTCCAGCGCCGCTTTCATTGCGCGCGCGGAGATCAGCAGCTCCGGCACAAAGTATTCGTTGGCCTCGAAGCGACGACCGACTTCCGCCATCGCGGGAATCATCGCCTCGTCAACCAGCTTTTGTGGGTTCGCGCCTTCAGCGAGAGCCTTTTCGGTGATCGCCTTGGCCTCCTTGGCCTTGCCTTCAAGAACGGCTGTGTAGAGTTCTTTCATGAGTTGGAGAATGGATGAGTTGAGGACGCGAACCGGGTTATCGAGCACGAAAGCATTCACGTCAACGACAAATCTCGCCGTTCCTTCGAGCCTTCGAGCCCTGATCGTTGGCGCGAAGAAAAGTCGTTTCAGTTTTCAGGAAGCCGGGTTTCGCGCGCAAGAACGCGTCCCCGGTCGAACGGACGGGCGCATGGGGCCGGCGACGCGCGATCCATGGCTTGGCTTTTCTTCCTTGAGCCGCGCCCGGAATCTTTCACACTCCCCAGGTGAACGGTCCATCCCAAAAGCCGAAGGCGCCATGTTCCCGGGGCGTTTCCGCGCAAATTTTGTCGTGGCGAGGAAGCGCGGACGCGCGCGGGTTGAGCCGAAGGCCTTGAACCGAACGCCATGGCGCCTCGAGTCCGTTTCGCCCCAAGCCCGACCGGTTGGCTGCATGTCGGCGGCGCGCGCACCGCGCTCTTCAACTGGCTCTACGCGCGCCGACATGGCGGGGCATTCGTGCTGCGCATCGAAGACACCGACGCCGCGCGCAACACGGAGGAAGCGACGCGCGCCATTCTCTCGGGTCTCCGATGGCTCGGGTTGGACTGGGATGAAGGACCGGAAAAAGGGGGCGATCGCGGGCCGTATTTTCAAAGCGCCCGCAAGGAGATCTATCGCCGCTACGTCCAGTGCCTCCTCGACGAAAACAAGGCGTACCAAGAAAAGGGCGTCGTGCGCTTCCGTCTCCCGCATAAGGTGGTCCGCGTAGCCGACCGGATCTGCGGCACAGTGCATATCGATCTCTCCGCGGAACCGGACCTCACCGTGATGCGCGCCGACGGTTCGTTCATCTTCCATCTCGTGAACGTGGTGGACGATCTCGAAATGGGGATCACCCACGTGATCCGCGGCGAGGACCATCTCTCCAACACGCCGAAGCACCTCGCGCTCTACGAAGCCTTCGGCGCGACGCCGCCGGTTTTCGCGCATATCCCGCTCATCCTCAACAAAGACGGCTCAAAAATGAGCAAACGCGACGCGGGCGCGTCGCTCGGCGAATATATCGCGAAGGGCTACGCGCCCGACGCGCTGCGGAACTATCTCTGCCTCCTCGGCTGGTCTCCCAAAGACAACCGCGAACTGATGGCGCTCGACGAACTCATCGCGCGCTTCGATCTCGACCACGTCCATCGCTCCAGCGCCCGCTTCGACGTGGAGAAACTCGAGTGGATGAACACGCGCCACATGATGGATATGCCCCTCGCGCGTTTCCTCGAGATCGCCCGTCCCTCCCTCGGCGAGATCGCATCGTCCGACCCCTTCTACGCGGACCGCGTCCTGGCCGTCGTCAAAGACAAGGTCAAGCACCTGTCCGACCTCCCCGAGCAAACCGCCTACTTTTTCCGAGACGATTTTCCCCTGGATCCCGCCGCGGTGGAGAAGGTGCTGCGCAAACCGGGAGCGGCGGATCGCCTCGCCGCGCTCCGCGCGCGCTATGCGAATACGATGGATTGGACGTCGACAACCCTCGAAACCGACCTCAAGGCGCTCGCAGCCGAGATGGGCGTCAAACCGGCCGAGTTCATCCATCCCTGCCGGGTCGCGATCAGCGGACGCACCGTCGGGCCGAGCCTTTATCCGATGCTCGAAGTCCTCGGCAAAGCGCGCGTCCTCGCGCGATTCGATCGTGCGCGAGCCGCGTGAGTCCGACGGCGCCGGACGCCCGCGGCGCGCCGAAATCATGTTGCACCGAGGATTCAAAACCGTAAGATGCGCCCTCTTCGGTTGGGTTGGCGTTCTTCATGTCCGCCCGAGGACGGATCGCGCGGCTCAGCCCACGCCCTTTTCCGAAAACCCCGAGCAGCCTTGGACCTGACGCCTTGAAACCGCGGCGCATCCCGACGCTTCCCCATCGCTTTTCTTTCGCTCCGTTTTGACGGCGCCCTTTCTCCCCTCTTTATGAATCGCCCGCTCCTCAAGCGTTTCCTCCTCGTCCTCGTCGTCCTCGCCCTCGGGCTTTGGCATCTCTGGCCGCCGCAAAAGACGATCACCCTCGGCCTCGATCTCAAGGGCGGCACCGCCTACACCCTCGAACTTGACCTGAGCAAACTCGAAAACTACCGCCACAAAGACGCGCTCGACAAGGCGATCGAAATCCTCCGCAAACGCCTCGATGCAACAGGCCTCGGCGAAGTGGCGATTCAACCCTCCGGCGAAAATCGAGTCATCGTTCAGGTGCCGGGCCTCGATCCCTCGAAAAAGGCGAGCACTCGCTCCCAACTCGAACGCGTCGCCAAGCTCGAGCTCCGCCTCGTTCACCCCAGGAACCAGGAGGAGCTCGCCCGCATGCAGACCACGCGCGGCGCGCCGCCGCCGGGCTACGCGCTCTCCACGCTCACCTCGAAACATCCCGGCCAAGCCGAGACGGAAGAGAAAGTCCTCGTCAAGATCGTGCCCGAGCTCACCGGCAAACACCTCACCCGCGCCGCCGCGATGAACGGCCCGGGCGGCTACGAAGTCGCTTTCGAGTTGAACAGCGCCGGCGCGGAGATCTTCCGTCGCGTGACTCGGGCGAACATCGGCAACCGCCTGGCCATCGTCCTCGACAACAAGCTCATCTCCGCCCCCGTCATCCAGAGCGAAATCGGCGGCCGCGGCCAGATCACCGGCGACTTCGATTACCGCGAGGCTATGGACCTCGCCAACTCCCTGGAGAACCCTCTCGAGACGCCCCTCAAGGTCGTCGAGGAACGCAGCGTGGACCCCTCGCTCGGCAAAGACTCCGTGACCAGCGGGATCCGCGCCGGCATCGCCGGGCTGGTCGCCGTCGTGATCTTCATGACGGTCTACTACCTCCGCGCCGGGCTCATCGCCAACTTCGCTCTCTGCGTCAATATCCTCCTCCTCCTCAGCGTGCTGGCGATCTTCAAGTTCACGCTCACCCTGCCGGGCGTCGCGGGAATTATCCTAACCGTCGGCATCGCCGTGGACGCCAACGTGCTCATCTTCGAACGCATCCGCGAGGAACTCCGCAAGGGGAAAGCCCTCGCGAGCGCGGTGGACGCCGGCTTCAACCGCGCCTTCGGCACGATCATTGACGCGAACATGACCACGCTGATCACCGCGCTCGTGCTCTCCTGGCTCGGGACCGGACCCGTACAAGGCTTCGGCTACACCCTGAGCGCGGGCGTGGTCACCAGCGTCTTTTCCGCCGTCGTCATCTCCCGTCTCATCATGGACGCATGGCTCCGTTGGGCGAAACCGACCAAGCTCGCCATGCTCTCCATGGTCGCCCAGACCCGGATCAATTTCCTCGGCTTCAAATGGCCCGCATGGCTTCTCTCCGGAGCAATCATCCTCGGCGGCGCGTTCCTCGCCGTAAAGAAAGGGAACGCCATCTACGGCGTGGATTTTACGGGCGGCGATTCGTTGACTCTCCGTTTCTCCCAGCGCGTGGATCCCTCGGCCCTCCGCCGCGCGCTCGACAGCGCGGGATTCCACGAAGCCTTCATCCAATACCAACGCGAAGTCCAGGGGAGCGGCGAAGCGCTCGTCGTGCGCGTGCCCTACGAACAGGGCGACCGCGCCCAAAAAGCCCTCGCGGACGCATTCCCCGATGCGGGCATCGCCACCGTCAAACTCGACAAGGTCGGCGGCATGGTCGGGAAAGAACTCCAGCACAAGGCGCTCCTCGGCCTGGGCGTCGCCTCAATCGGCATCCTGATCTACATCACCGCGCGCTTCGAGTTCGCCTACGCCGTGGGCGCGGTCGTCGCGCTTCTCCACGACGCAGCGATCTGCCTGGCGCTCTTCTTCTTCACCGACCGCCAGCTCTCGCTCACGGCCATCGGCGCGCTCCTCACCATCGCCGGTTACTCCCTCAACGACACCGTGGTTATCTTCGACCGCATCCGGGAAGAGTTTCGCCTGCGCGGGCAGCAGATGACTTTCGCCGAACTGATCAACCTTAGCGTCAACGAGACCCTCAGCCGCACCCTGCTCACCTCGCTCACCACCCTCATCGCCGCCGTCTCGCTCTACGTCTTTGGAGGCGGCGTAATCAACGACTTCGCCTTCATCCTCGTGGTCGGCGTCATCACGGGGACCTACTCCTCCGTGTTCATCGCAAGCTCCTTCCTGCTCCTCTGGCATCCCTCGAAGCTCGCCCCGCGCGAGACGGCGCGGGCGCCCGCCAAACCGGGGATGGAACGCGAAGCTCCCGCCCGATAAACGATGTTCCGCCGCGTCCGACCAGACGTCGCGCCGTCGCGTCAGCCTCCGGGAGACGCGACGCGACCCGAAGAACGCGCCCGCGTGCGCCAACGCTTTTTCCACCCCGCCTAGATCGCTCCGCGCATTTCGCACCCCGACACCTCGCCCGCTCCTGTTCGCCATGCGCATCCTCGTCGTCGAAGACCAGCGCAAAACTGCCGGGTTCATCCGCAAGGGACTCGCCGAGCATGGCCATGCCGTGGACTTGGCGGGCAACGGACGCGACGCCGAATCCCTGGCCCGCGCCACCGATTACGACCTCATCCTCCTTGATGTCCTGCTGCCGGGGCAGGACGGCTTCGAGGTTTGCCGCAACCTGCGCCGCCTCAAAGTGACCGCGCCGATCCTCATGCTCACCGCCCTTTCTTCCACCGAAGACAAGGTGCGCGGACTGGACAGCGGCGCCGACGACTATCTCGCGAAACCCTTCGCGTTCGACGAGCTCCTCGCGCGCGTCCGCGCGCTCGGCCGCCGCCCTCGGGGAACGAACCCGCGCCTCAAGGTCGCCGACCTCGAACTCGATCCCGCGACCCGCAAGGTCGTCCGCGCGGGAAAACCGATCGCGCTCACCGCGCGCGAGTTCGCCCTGCTCGAGTTCCTCATGCAGAGGGCGGGCCAGGTGGTCACCCGCACCGCGATCGCCGAACGCGTCTGGGATATCCACTTCGACTCGGAGAGCAACGTGATTGACGTTTACGTGAACTTTTTGCGCAAAAAAGTGGATCGCGAATTTGCGTTTCCTCTCATCCACACCGTCGTCGGCGCCGGCTATGTCCTCAAGGATACGCGCGGGGAGAAGGGCTACCGATAAAACTCTGGCCCCGCGGTTCCGTTCCGTTTTTGAGGGGAACCTCGCTGCGGCCCATGCTCCGATGCCCTGCGCAGCGAGGCGATCGGGACCCCCGAGGCGTCTTATTTGACTTCGCCGAACCGTGCGCCATAGTTTTCCACTTCAAATCCGATGAGCAACGACGATCCTGGGGGCCCGACGCGCGGCCGCGCGCGCTTCCGGCCCGCCCCGCGCAACGATTGGCCGGACGTTCCGGAAGCCCAATGGAACGACTGGCGCTGGCAGATCAAACATCGGCTGGCTTCGCTTGCGGACCTCGAGTCGCGCATGCGGCTGACCGCCTCCGAACGCGCGGGCATTCTCTTCTCCGCGCACAAGCTCTCCCTAGGCATCACCCCGCACTTCTTTTCCCTCATCGAGAAGGACAACCTCGCCTGCCCGATCCGCCGACAAGTCATCCCCGTCATTGACGAAAGCCGGACCGACGACGCCGAAATGAGCGATCCCGTCGGCGAAGACTCCGCCTCGCCCGTGCCGGGGCTCGTCCATCGTTATCCGGACCGGGTGCTCCTCTTGGTGACCGACCGCTGCGCCGCCTACTGCCGCTATTGCACGCGAAGCCGGCTCGTCAGCGGCGCGGGCGGCTACGATTTTCATCCCGACCTCGAACACGCCCTCGCCTATCTGCGCGCGCATACCGAGGTGCGCGACGTCCTCCTCTCGGGCGGCGATCCGCTCCTCCTCAGCGACGACAAGCTCGATCATCTGTTGGGCGCCCTGCGGGCGATTCCCCACCTCGAATTTCTGCGCATCGGCTCGCGCATCCCGATTTTTCTGCCGCAACGCATCACGCCCGCGCTCTGCGCGATCCTCCGCAAACATCACCCTCTTTGGATGAGCGTTCACGCCAATCACCCGCGCGAGATCACAACTGAAGTTCGCGACGCGCTCGGGCGCCTCAGCGACGCCGGTGTGCCGCTCGGCAACCAGAGCGTCCTGCTCTCGGGAGTGAACGATTCGGTCGAGGTCATGCGCGAGCTGACGCACAAGCTTCTCCTCTGCCGGGTGCGGCCCTACTACCTCTACCAGTGCGACCTCATCCAAGGCTCGCGCCACCTGAGAACCCCGATCTCGCGCGGCATCGAAATCATCGAGGGCCTCCGGGGGCACACCAGCGGCTACGCGATCCCGCAATTCGTCGTGGACGCCCCCGGCGGCGGCGGGAAGGTGCCGATCAACCCCGAGTACATCATTTACCGCGACGCGGAACGCGTCGTCTTTCGGAATTTCCAGGGCCGCGTCTTCGAGTATCCCGACCCTGGGAAAAACGGGGCGCCGCGCGCGCTCCCCGAAGCCGCTCCGGTCGCCGGAGGCTGAGCGGCGGGCGCGGGGTTCCGGAAACCGTCGCCCTCGATCATCCGTCGGGAAACGCTTCGCGCTTGCCGAAACTTTTCCCTCGGGGTAAGAGCGCAGGGTGAAGGTGGTCTTTTACGGCTCGGCGGATTTCGCCTGTCCGGCGCTGCGCGCGCTGGTGGAACACCCCTCGTTCGACGTCGTCGGAGTGATCACGCAGCCGGATCGCCCCCGGGGCCGTCAGGGCAAACTGACGCCGACCCCGGTCAAACTCCTCGCGCTGAAGCTGCACTGCAAAGTGCTCCAGCCCTCCTCGCTCCACTCGCCCGCGTTTCTCGCCCAGCTCCGCTATCTGCACCCCGACGTGAGCGTAGTCGCCGCCTACGGAAAAATCCTGCCGCGCGCCGCGCTCGATCTCCCGCGCTTCGGCAGCCTCAACATCCACGGCTCGCTCCTCCCGAAGTTCCGCGGCGCGGCGCCGATCCAGCGCGCAATCATGGAGGGTTGCGACGAAACGGGTGTCACCATCATGCGGATGGACGAAGGGTTGGACACCGGCGATCTCCTCCTCCAGCAAAGCACCCATATCCGCGATTCGGACACCGTCGCCACCTTGCACGACCGCCTCGCGGAAATCGGCGCCACGCTGCTCGTGGACGCCCTGCGCCTCCTCGCGCAGGGAAAGGCCGTTTTTCGGCCGCAGCCCGAGGGCGGCGCGACGCACGCGCCCAAGATCACGCGCGACGACGAATGGATCGAGTGGGAAACGAGCAAGCGCCGGGTCTGGAATCATATCCGCGCCCTGACGCCGGGCCCAGGAGCCTGCACTTGGCTCATCACGGAGAAAGGACCGAAGTCCGTCAAAATCCTCGCCGCCGATTTCGAACGCTTCGTGCAGGGCGCGCCGGGGGAGATCATCAAGCTGGACGGCGACGGCATCCACGTCGCCTCTCCCCGCGGAGCGGTGATCATCAAGGAACTTCAAGCCGAAGGAAAACGGCGGATGCTCGCCGCGGAATTCCTTCGCGGGTTCCCCCTCCGGGTCGGGCAGAAATTCGTCAGCCGTCTCCCTGAAGCGACGGAGCGCGAGAAATAAACCCGCATCGGCCGTCCGACGATCCGACCGTTACCCGGACGCCACGCTCCCTTCGCCGCCCTCCTCGTCTGCCCGATCTCGAGGAATGCCCCTCAGACGCGGGGCGGAATCTTTCCCAAATCCTCGCGTAAGGCGTAGGAAAACTCATCCTCGACCGAGAAATGCGGAACGTTTTCACAACGTTTTGCGTTGAAGCTGCCGCAGCAACGCCGCCGCCGGCGGCGCCCGCCCCCGCTTCGCGGCCACGCGGATTTTTCCCAAGCACGGACGGTGGAATGGGAGGGTGAGGCCGCCGGCCGAGCCGTCGCCCCCTTCTCATGGGAAGTCTGGATTCTCGGTATGATCCATCCCTCCGTTCCTCGATGAATGATGATGAATGGATCTCTCTGAAAACGAAGTTTATCCGTGGATTTGGGAATCCTTCTTGAAGAAACGCGGCGGAATGCGCCCTAATGAAAGCATGTCGCGCCATCTCAAGGTCGCATCGCTCCTGTTCACCCAAGCCCATCTCTCCGGCGAACCCAATGCCCGCGAAGCCGTTCTCCGAGGAACGCGCGAAAGCCTGAACAGCGTGGCGGGGCTCGGACTCGATCTCGTCGTCACTTCGGAAAGCATCGAGGCCCTGGCCCAAAACGTGGAACAGGCCGAAGACCCCGCGCGCCCCGGGTCGCTCCTCCAAACCTACATGGAGTTCGCCGCCAGGGAACGCTGTCACGTCGCGGGTTCCGTCAAACTGCGCGTCGGCGGACGCGTTCACAACTCGGCGGCCTTCATCAGCCCGAAAGGCGACTTCCTCGGCGCCTATCACAAGACCTACCTGACCTCGAGCGAGATCCAAGAAGGTCTCACGCCAGGAAAAGGCCCGGTGATCGTGGATGCCTCCTGGGGTCGCCTCGGAGGCGCGATCTGTTTCGATCTCAACTTCGACGAACTGCGCCTCGGATACGCCGCCCTCCGGCCGGACCTGATCGTCTTCCCCAGCATGTACCACGGCGGTTTCATGCAGAAAATCTGGGCCTACTCCTGCCGCGCCTTTTTCGTCTCCGCGCTCTACTTCGAAGGAGGAGGCATCCTCGACCCTCTCGGAGAACCTCTGGCGCTCACCGATTGCTACAACTTCGCAGCCATCGCGCGGATCAATCTCGACCGCGCCGTCCTCCACCTCGATTTCAACCGCGCCAAATTCCCCGAAATCCTGCGCAAATATCGCGAGGAGGTGCGCATCGTAATTCCGCCCAATCTGGCGCCCGCGATTCTCTACAGCGAATCGGAAAAACGTTCGGCGATGGATATCGTCCGCGAATTCGACCTGAAACTTCTCGACCATTACTTCGAAGAATCGGCCGCGGCAAACGCGCGCGCGCGCGCCTGATTCGGAGTCTCGCTCGGAATCGGCGAGGCCGCGGACCGACGCTCCTTTTTCTCCGGGTTTTTGCCCGCGCGTAAAGCGGCGGCCGCGCCCATCGCTCCGACGCGAAAGACCAACCCACCGTTTCCTTTTCCCC
>JABWAM010000193.1 GCA_013360985.1 Verrucomicrobiia bacterium
AAGCCGTGTGAGGGAAAACCTCACGCACGGTTTGGTCTATGAGGTGAAGCCGAGCCTATTGCCACTGGCTCCAAAGCGAGGCTTTACCTTAATAGAACTTTTGGTCGTCATCGCGATCATCGCGATCTTGGCGGCGATGCTTCTGCCCGCGCTGCGGACCGCGCGCAACCGGGCGCGGGGCGTGGAATGCATGAGCAACCTCCGCCAGATCGGGACGGCGATCCACCTTTATGCCCAAGACAACGACGACTATTTCCCCTGCTACTTCATGTTTATCCCGCCGGTGACCGGCACATTCTACGAGTGGGGGCAACGGCTCGGTCCCTACCTCGGCAACAGCGTCATCAATAATACATGGGACGTGGAAAAGATGAATCCCGTGGTGCGCTGTCGGCTGAACCCTTGGACGAAGAATCTGGGTGGACGTCCAACGATGTACTGCATCAATGCGGTAATTACCGGGCTGGAGCCTCCCTCTGTGCGTTCTGACTGGCATCGAAAACTCAGTTCCATCCCGCGCCAGGACCGCGTCCTTCTCGTGATGGACGCTGGGCCGGGCGGAAGCGCGCCGGATCGTCCCTCCTACAACATCACCACATCGGCCGGGGACATGGACAACGGGCGGCAAGCGGCCTACCATTTCGATCGGATCCAGATGGTTTTCGTGGATGGACATGTGGACGCCGTGACAACCAACCGCCTCGTGAACGCCCTCATCGACCCGGACCTCCCTGCGCCATGAAGCCATTCCCTCTCGACGGCACCCAAACATGAAGCTGCATCACCCCCTGTCCTTCCTCCCCGTCCTTCTCGTTTTCCCTCTCTTCGCCGAGCCGCCGCCCCTTTCCGTCGAAGACCTCGGCGCGCCCGTGAAGACCGCGCGGGCGAACGCGAGCTCCCTCGTCCAGAATGCGCGCGGCGAATGGCGTTGGATTGGGCAGTTCATGAATTACATGGGGACCACCGGTTTCAAATACGTGCGGAAGAACGTGGAGGGGACCGGACGCGCGTACGTGGCCTTCGCGGATCCCGCGAAGCGTCCCGACGCGGAATGGGTGATCGCCGATCTCGCCGCTGGCGCGTCGCGCACGGTGGAGTTGCCCGGCTTTCACGGCGGAGCCAGCCTCCGCGCCGAGAACGGGCGCGTCTTCTACCCCGTGGACTTCATGCAGATGTGGTACTACGACCCCGTCGAGGATGACCTCAAGATCCTCGGCGAACTCTCTGAGTGGAAGCCGTTCACCAACGATCGGTCTCTCTATCGGTGCGTTCTCGGCAAAGACGGCTGCCTCTACGGAACCACGCAGAGCTACAGCGGGAAGACGGCCGTCGTGCGGATCAACCCGGACACGCTCGAATGGAAGGTGTTTCCCGAGATCGGAGCGCATCGTCCCGCGGGATTGACCTACGGCTACACCCTCGCGCTCGATCTGCCGTGGATCTACGTGGCCGTCGGCCAGGGCGACTGGGAACTCATGGCGCTCAACACGGACACCGGCGAGAAACGCCTCCTCGCCGAATGCAAAGGCGACGGCTCGCGGATCACCGTCGAGGAGAAGGATTTCGTCACCGCCGGCCTCACCGAAAAGGGAAGCAGCCGGCGCGTCTGGTGCGTGGAGGGAGCCCTCGCGGAAACCGCGCCGCCGGACTCCGCGCGCCTCGCGAACAAGACGTATCCCCACATCTCTTGGACGAAGACGAAACCGATGCCGCTCGGGACTCCGCCCGAGTTGGACGCCGAAAGCATCGGAGAAATGGACGCCGCGGGGCGTTCCACGCTGAGATGGCGTCCGGCCGGATCCAAGGAGGAGTTTCATTCGCTCGGTTTTCGCATTCAGCGGGCGGCGCCGCAACAGATCGTCGCGATGGTCGAGTTGCCCGATGGCTCCCTCTTCGGAAGCGTCGTTCAGTACAACGGCTTTTTTCGTTACGATCCGAAGACATCAACGTGCGAATCCTTCGGCAAGGCGGGGCCGAGCAGCCCGAGGATCACCGTCATGGACGGCAAGGCGTGGTATTTCGGCTACCCGAATGTGAACCTTTCGGTGTACGACCCCGGGCAGCCATGGAAAGCCCCCCGGAGAGCCAACGCGGACAACCCCGGCGATAACCCGCGGTTGATCGGCTACTTCGGCCAGGGGACGACCGAGGCGCATCATGCGACCGAAATCCTTCCCGGACCGAACGGGAGAATCTACTTGCTCGGCCGACGCGAGCGCTGGAGTACCGGCAGCGGTCTCGGATATTACGAGCCTGCCACCGGGAAGAAATTTGGTCTCGCGACCGACATGAAAGACCTCGATCCGCAGGGAATGGTTCTTCTCCCCCAATCGGGGCGGATCGTCGTCTCAGGACGGATCCGCGACGGCGGCGACCGCGCGACCGCCCAACTTCGCGTCTACGATCTCGATCTCAAGGAGGTGGAACGCCTCACGGTGAAAGAGGGGCTCGCCGCTACCGGTCGCGTGCAGGACATCGGAAGGGATCCCGTCTTCCTTGGCCTAGTGAATGAAGGGAAGAAGAACGCTCTCTATCTGTACGATCTCGTCCAAAAAACGGTGGTAAAATGGGTGGACCTCGACGAGAAAATCGTGGGACGCGCCCTCGCGCGCCGCGCGGACGGGACCTGGTGGATCATCAAAGGAACCACCCTCTGCCGTCTCGACGTGAACACGCTCGAATGGACGCCGGTCGGAAAGCTGTCGCAGCCTCTGTCGCCGGCGCTTTGGGTGGGCCACGACCTCTATGGCGCCGTGGACGGAGAACTCTTCCGGGTGAAGGAAGGGAAATAGCGCGGGACGCCTTCGCCACGTTTGGGGTCGCCTCCGCGGCAACGGCGTCGCCAACTCCGAATCCTTATAGGCGGTCCGGAGTTGTTCATCAATCTGCGGGGAGATCTCCCGGAAGCTCCCGGTGGCGACAGGAGGGAACCGTCGGCTACGCGGCTTTTTCGCACTTCTTGAGGAAGGCGAGGCCGTCGCGAATCCGATCGAGCCCGCATCCGCTGGCGAGGTGGTAGTCTTCGTTGCTGATCCACCCGTCGTATCCAACCGACTTGAAGGCCTTGAAAACCGCCAGCCAGTCCACGAAGCCCATGTGCATCTCGCACGCCTCGTATTCGTAGCGGACGTAGCCGGGGTCGGCGATCCCGCACGCGCGCCGGCGAGAGTTTTTCGCGTGGGCGAACGCCAGATAAGGGCCGAGAACCTCGCAACCCATTTTCCAGTTTTCGTAGCCTTCGAAGGCCATGTTGCCGGGATCGAACATGATCCCCATCGCCTTCGGATCGCAGCCGTCGAGGAGGCGGAAGCCCATGGAGGCCGAGGGCGCGATGTTGCCCATGTGGAGTTCAAGCAGCCCCTGCACCCCCGCGGCCTTGCAAAGCTCGGCGGCCTGGGCGTATTGCTCGCGCGCCCGAGGGAAGATCGTGCGGTAGCTCTCTTGAGAGTCGTAGCGCGGCGCGCAGATCCGCAGGCGGGGGGATCCCAACGCCTTGGCGATCTCGATCCCTTTCTTCACTTCCTCGGGCTGATCGGCGCGGCAATAGCTTCCAAGGTTCGAGAACTCCAGTCCGTGGTCGGCCATGATCTTCTTGTATTCGGCGACCGCGGGTTTCCAGTTGTTCCAATCGAGCGTGGTGCGATTGCTTCCCCAGCAGTTCGGCACGACGGGAAGCGGATCAGGCATCGGCGCGCAGCGCCATTCCACGCCGTCGTAGCCGGCCTCCTTGATCATCTTGGCCGCCTCGGCGGGGCTGCATTGGGGGAGAGACAAGGTGAACATCGAGTATTTCATGGCGCCCGACGATGGCAGCCTTCGCCACGACGGTCAAGCTGCCGCGCCTCCCCAAAAATCGCGGACGCGCCTCGTTTTCAGGGAGGAACTCTCCCTCGCGTCGATCCCTCCTCAGGGCGATCCCGCCAGAGGCGCAGAAGGCCTTCGGCTTTCGAAAGCGTTTCGGCGTACTCGGCCTCGGGCGTCGAATCGGCCACGATTCCGCCGCCGACATGAAAGGTGGCGGCGCCCTCCCGCATCACCACCGTGCGAATGAGGATGTTGAAGTCGGAGCGTCCTCCCGCGCCGAACCAGCCCATGCTGCCGGTGTACGGCCCGCGTCCACACGGTTCGAGTTCGGCGATGAGTTGCATGGCCTGAAGCTTCGGCGCGCCCGTGATCGATCCGCCGGGGAACGCCGCGCGGATCGCGTCGAGGTGGGTCGCTCCGCCGCGGAGCCGCGCCTCGATCGTCGAAACGAGATGAAAAACGGTTTCGTATTCCTCCATCGACGCAAGGCGCGGCACGCGCACGCTGCCGATTTCCGCGATGCGCCCCAGGTCGTTGCGGAGCAGGTCGGTGATCATGAGAAGTTCGGCGTGATCTTTCGCCGACGATTCGAGTTCCGCCGCGCGCCGGCGATCGGCGAATTCGTCGCCCGTTCGGGGGCGAGTCCCTTTGATCGGGCGTGTCTGCGCGAGGGATCCCTCCAGCGAAAGGAAGCATTCGGGCGATGAGCTCAAGACGTGGATCTCTCCGCAATCGAGATACCCGGCGAACGGCGCGGGATTCGCCCGCCGCAAGCGCAGATAGACGTCCGCGGGCGAGGCGTCGAGCGTGCCCGAGTAGGCGCGCGTGAGGTTCACCTGATAGAGATCGCCGCGGCGGATGCGGTCGAGCGCCAAGCGCACCGCGCGCGCGTGCGTTGCGCGGGGCATGCGGGTCGCCAGTCTGCCGGCGAAGGGGC
>JABWAM010000194.1 GCA_013360985.1 Verrucomicrobiia bacterium
GTGGGGAGTCAGGAATCTCGACACGCCCCACCCCTCCGATCCTCGATGGATGATGATGAAAGGATCTCTCTGAAAATGGAGCTTATCCGTGGATTTGGGTTCATCCTTAATTCGCGATGCGCCTTATTTTCGAGGAAGGCTTCTTGCGTGGGTCCGTTCGACGAGGCGGAGGGCGTCGAGATGGATCTCGCGGCGGGAGGCGATCGTGGGGCGCCAGGTGGTCATGAGGAACCCCAGGAGGCGCCGCGGGGAGATCTGTTCCTGGCAATACTCCGCCATCCGCGGGTAGTTCTCGAGACCCTGCCATGTGCTTCCCGTGGGCACCTGTTCGTAGCCCATCTCATCGAGCCAGAGGTAGCTCCTCACGCAATTGCGAGGATCGTCCTCCGAGAGGGGAAACTCCTTTCCGTAGTACCAATTGCTCTGGAGAACGCGGAGCGGCATGTTTTTCCGGAAGACATCGCGGCCGCAGTTCCACAGCACGTCGGACCACACCCAGGCGCGCGATCCCGCCTTTTCGACGGTTTGCGCGAGGAAATTGAGGTCGTGCCACCAGAGGTCCCTCTGGCGGAGCACCGCGTAGAGGAGGTGGCGTTGGTGCTCCCAGGTCTCCTCGTCCATGCCGAGGTGAAAAAAACGCGGCCCCGCGAAGAGCTCGACGACTTCTTCGATGAGATCGGCGCACACGCGGTAGTATTCCGGCGTGGAGAGCATGCGCGCGTAACGGCCGAGCCAGACGTCGTGGCTGGCCGAGAAGTTGAGCTTCGGGATCGGTTCGACGCCGAGGCTCCGGCAAAAATCCAATTCATGGCGGAGTTTCTCTCGCGACCACGCCCCTTCGATCGCGATCTCCGGATGGCGCCGATACTGGACTGCATCGCCGAGATCAAGGAGCGCCATGTTCATGCCCGCGCGGGCCATGGCCGCGACGATCTCGCGCCAGAGCGGCTCGTCGAACCGCAGTCGCGGCGCGTAGTGGATTTCCTTTTTGTCCGGCGGATCGGCGTCGGTGAACGCGCGGTCCCGCCACATGTTGTAGCTGAGGTGGATGAGATTGGCGCGGATCATGCTCGGCTTGGGGCGGCGGACCGTTTCCGCGCATCCTCCCCGCGAGCGCGGGAGCGGTCAATCGCGATTCTCGGCTCGCCCTGCCTTTCCACCATCCGAGCTTGAGGAAAATCCGCTCGATCGCGAATCGAGGGAGGGCGTCGGATTGATTTGACATATCGAAGACGAGCGTGTTACGAAAGCGATCACAACGTTATGACTCCGCCTCTCCCGGATGTCCGCCGCCGCCGCCGCCGATCCGTTTTCTTCGCCGGCGCGGGCTTCTTGTGGGCGAGCGGCCTCGCCGCCGCGGCGGGCAATGGATTCGTCCGCTACCTTCCGCTCACCGGACTCACGCACTGTGCGAACCTTCCCGCTTCCGCGTTTCTCGCGGGAGCGCTCCCCGGCGGGCCGCGCGAGATCGACGGGATCCCCTTCGTCCTCTCCGCAAATCCGACGAACGCCGTGGATGTCTCGGTTTCGATGAGGGGACTCTCGGAGCCCTTCCGCAACAAGGCGGCCTTTTTCTCCGCCCGCTCGCGCAAGCAGTACGGGCGTTGCACCCTCGACGTCCCGACGAACCAGTATGCCGCGCTCCATCTGATCGCCTTTTCGCCCGGACGTCCCGCCCACATCCCGCGGGTGACCGTGCGCCTTGGGTATCACGGCGACGGCGCGGCGATCATGGAGAGCGTCTCCGCGCCGGTCGCGCCTCTTCGGGACGGAGGGAAGGACGGGATTGCGGCGCTTCCGGTCCTTCGCGTGCCGCTCGAGGCGAGCGGCAACCTGCAGGGGCTTCGCGCGTTCACCCTCGAATTCACGCGCGATCTGCGCGTGCATGTGGCGCCTCCCGATCCGAATGAGTTCGGCCAGGTCCCGGCCGGTCCGCCCAGCGACGCGGTCATTCTCGCCGCCACCCTCGAAGCCTCGCCGGTGACGATGGCGGTCTCGAGCGACGAAAGCGGCAACGTCTTCACGGATGCCCAGAAGGCCCTCTTTCGCGTCGCGTTGGTCAACCGTTCCGAACAGGCCGTCAAGGGGCGGGTCGTCGCGCGCTGCGAAGGGCCCGGTACGCTTCGCGAGGCCCTCCCCGGACGCCGCGTCTGGGAGATCGAGCAGCCGTTCGATCTGGCCGCCGGCGAATCCCGCGAGGTTCTCCTCGACGTCACGCCGGGACGCCGCGGTTGGTTTTCCTGCGCGGCGGGCCTCGAATTGGGAGGACGCCTCCTCCAGCGGCGCGAGACAACGTTCGCGGTGCTCGCCCCGGACACCCGCAGGGCGGGCGAAGAATCCCCCTTCGGCGTCTGGGAGTTTTGGTATCCGCATTCCGTCGCGCCGCGCGCGGACCAGATCGAGACGCTCGCCTCGCTGATTCGCAAAGGCGGATGGCGGCACACCTACGGCGGCTGGCCGGTTCTCAAGCACGCCAACGCGACCGATGTGCCCGAGGCGGTCTTCGAGGAGATGAAGCGCAAGCATAAGTTCTCGTGGAATCTTTGGTCGGCGCCCGAGTCATACCAGCGGGGCGCGGGATGGTTCCATGAAGCGGAGTTCGCCGAGAAGGTTGTTCCTCAGACGAAGCGGATGCTCGGGTTGATCGAACCGTGGTTCAAGGTGCTCCACGAATCCCGCTCCTCGACCGCGCTCATCCGCCGTTTCAGCGAATACCTGGGCGGAGCGCCGTACGCGATGCCGGAAGACGAGGCGCGCAAGATCGAGATCCAAATGGAGAACGTACGGAAGTACTGCCTTGCGCTCAAGGCGGTGGATCCGCGCGTGCGCCTCGTCCTCTTCAACGACTATCCCGCCTTTGTCTTTCAGTATCTTCAGCGGAAGTTTCCCGCCGAAGCCTACGACGTCGTCGGCCTCGAGGGGGCCATGTTCCTCCGACGCCCCGAGCGCCAGCCCGACTGGCTCAGCCTCCTCGGTAACCTTCACGAGACGCGGCGCGCCTTCGCGAAGCTCGGGTGCGCCAAGCCGATCTGGACGACCGAAGCGCTCTACCATCCCACCGCTCCCGGAGCGCTCGATCTCCACGATCAGGCCGTGATCGCCGTCCGCGAAGCCATGCTCGCCCTCCACCTCGGCGTTCAGCGCATGGCCGCCGCGGGATGCCTCAAGGATCCCGCCGACGATTACCGGTGGAGCAATTGGGGTTCGAGCGGGTTCTGCTTCCGCGACCCGGACATCAACCCGAAACCCTCCTACGCGATGTACGCGTGGCTCACCCAGGTCCTCGATCAGGCGAAGCCCGCGGGGCATCTCCCTCCGCCGAACCCGGCCGTCCACGCCCTCGCGTTCGAGAGGGCGGACGGCGTCCGCGTCGTCGCCCTCTGGACGGCGCGCGGCGCGCAGCGACTCTCCCTGAAGTGCTCCGCGACTCCCGAGGTGCGCGACGCCTACGGCAACCTCCTTCCCGCGAAGAACGAAGGCGCGCTCGACGTGACCGCGACGGAGACTCCGATCTATCTCGTTGGCGGACGCGTCGAGTCCATCGTTTCCGCGCAACCGGTGGAGGAACCCGCCGAAGCGGGGCGTCTCCTCCTCGATTTCGCGCGCGCCGACGACTTCGATCCGTCGCGCGCGCGCAGCGCCCTCCTGGAATCGAGCTGGGACACCCCGAGAATTCTCGGTGCGTTCGACGAGGCGTGGGTGACCGAGGACGGGGCGAGCGCGCTCCGGCTCGAACTGAAGGCCGACGCCGACCCGCGCAAGCTGCTTCCCCGCTACACGATCCTCCCGCTGGCGAAACCGATCGTCCTCGAAGGACAACCCGCGGCGCTGACGTTCCGCGTCAAAGGGCACGCCGGATGGGGGCGCCTCCTCTTCGAGGTCGTGGACGCGAAGGGGCGCGTCTGGACCTCCTGCGGCAACCAGTATGAAGGGGCGAGCAACGCCGCGGATCCGGAGGGGCTGGCCTTCGTCAACTTCGAAGGGTGGCGCACCCTCACGTTTCCGCTTCCGGGCATGATCGCGAGTCCGGATCAATCGGTCTACCGTCCGCGCAACTTCCTCTGGTGGCCGGTGAACACGCCGGAGGAACGGGAGATCCCCGCGCGCCAGGAGCAGGCGAAGGCCGATCACGCCCGTGCGAGGGAGGAATACCAGGCCGCCCTTGCGCAACACGCCGAAAAACTCGCGAAATACGAAAGCGCGCGCGCCGCCGCCGCGGCGGCGGGCAAACGGCCTCCCTCTCCGCCGAAGAAACCGGTCGAACCGCGTCCGCCGAACATCCGCAACATGGGCCTTTGCGCCGTAGATTATCCCCTGACTCTCACGAAGATCATGGTCACTCAACGCCCCCACATCCTTTACGTGGATCAAGAGCTTCCCGTCGCGCGCCCTGTTCTCTGGCTCGATCGCCTCGGGGTGCTGAACGCTTCCGCCGATTCCCTCGCCAATCCATGAGTGTGAAACGTCAACCGGGCCTTCTCGTGGCCGTCGCCGCTCATGCCGACGACGCCGAACTCAACGCCGGCGGGCTGATGGCGAAATGGGTCGCCCGCGGCGGACGCGTCGCGATCGTGATGACGACGAACAACTGTTCGGGAGAATGTCTCCCGCCCGGAGGCGATGAACGCCGCCTGATCCGCCTCCTCCCCGAGAAAATGACCGCCTTCCGTCATCGCGAGCAGGCCGCCGCGGCGGCTCTGATCGGCG
>JABWAM010000195.1 GCA_013360985.1 Verrucomicrobiia bacterium
CAAGCTTCCCAACCGCGCCGCTCCACGGCCACCTCCGGAGGTGGCCGTGGAGCACCTTCATCCCCGCTTGGTTCACGATCTTCAGCTTCCCCAAGGGGGTCACGATGGACCTGCCGGTTCCCATTGGGGCGCTCCTTTCCTCTTGCTCGCGCGTGGGATCGGATGGTAGGTTTGCCGCTTGAAACACCTCCTGTCCATCGAGGCGTTGTCGGGCGCCGAGATCGAACGCGTGATCGCCCTTGGTCTGCGCCTGAAAGCCCTCCGGGGGAAGCCTGCGCATCCGCGCCCCTTGCGCGGCCAGACGTGGGCGATGATCTTCGGCAAGTCGTCGACGCGCACCCGCGTCTCGTTCGAGGTGGGCCTCCGCGAGCTCGGCGGCAGCCCTCTCTTTCTCGGGATGCACGACATCCAGCTCGGGCGAGGGGAAACCATCGAGGACACCGCTCAGGTCCTTTCCCGCTACGTCCATGGCGCGATCATCCGCACCTACGGACAGGACGAGGTCGAGACTTTCGCGCGGGTCGGCAGCATCCCCGTGATCAACGCCCTGACCGACGACGAGCATCCTTGCCAGATCCTCTCCGACCTCATGACGTGGGCGGAGACGCTCGGGATGCGTTCCCTTCGCGCCAAGGGCGCGCTCGCCCGGGCCCTGCGCGGCAAGACGGCGGTGTTCTTCGGAGACGCCGCGTGCAACGTCGCGCGCTCTTGGATTTTTGCCGCGGCGCGGCTCGGGTTCCGCCTGCGGCTTGCCGCGCCGAAGGCCTTTCTCCCGTCGCGCGAGGTGCTCGCGCGCGCGCGCGCCGACGTGACCTGTTTCAACGATCCCGCGACCGCCGCCCGAGGCGCCGATCTCCTCTATACCGACACCTGGATTTCCATGGGCAAGGAGGCCGAGGAACGCCGCCGCCTGCGCGCGCTGGCGCCATGGCGGATTCACGCGAGGATTGTGCGCGAGGCGAAGCCCGGTGCGCTGGTGATGCACTGTCTCCCCGCCTATCGGGGCAACGAGATCAGCGCCGAGGTCTTCGACGCCCATGCGCGCGTCATCTTCGAACAGGCCGAAAACCGTCTCCATCTGCAGAAAGCGGTCCTGGCCGAGATCGCCCGCTGATTCGATTGGACTCCGCGCCGCGCGCGTGGTTGACAAGGGGGGCGCGCCATGCGAACGCATGGCATCTCCCCCCGAATGGACTCCGATCCGCCAGAAGCCCATCCGCCGGTTCCGATCCTGATCCGCTTCCTCCAGTGGCGCACGTTCCTCCTGCTGGTCGTGGGTGCGGCGCTCGTCATCACGGGAGGTGTGTACGGCCGCCGTACGTACCGACGATGGTCGGAGCGCCATTTCGTCCAGAAGGCGGCCGCTCATCTCGACCGCGGCGAGTACGAGGAAGCCGCGCTCGCCGCTCGTCACGTGCTCGACCGCAACCCGAATCATCCGGAGGCCTGCCGAGTCATCGCGGAACTCGCCCGCATCTACAGCCCCTCCGACGCGCTGGCCTGGCGCGCGCGGGTGGTCGCGCTCGACCCGAACAACCTGCGTGCGCGCCTCGACTGGGCTGGCGAGGCGATTGCCCGCGGCGAGACCAGCCTCGCCAACGACGTGCTCCTCGGCGTTCCGCCGGCCGACCGCACGAGCGTCGAATATCATGAGCTTGCCGCGGGACTTGCGATCAGGCTCCGCCAATTTCCGCTCGCCTACCTCCATTTCCGAGCCGCCCTCAAGCGCGATCCGGAAAACCCGCGCCTCCGCCTCAATCTCGCCACGCTCGAACTCGGCGCCGGGAATCGGCGGAACGCCGCGCGCGCGCGCGCCCTGCTTGAATCTCTCCGCAACGATCCTTCGGTGCGCCTCCTCGCGCGGCGCGCGCTGCTTGCCGACGCGATCCAAGCGCGGGACGACTCTCGCGCGGTGGAGATCGGAAAAGAACTCGCCTCGGCGCCGGACGCTTCGTTCCGCGACCGTCTGCTCTACCTCGGCGCGCTCCATCGCGCGCGAAGCCCGGAGACCGCTTCGCATCTCGCGGAACTCAAAACAGTTGCCGCGCGGAACGGCGCCAACGCCGGCGAGTTGGTGACATGGATGAACGCCAACGGGATGGCGTCCGAGGCGATCGCCTGGGCGCGCGCCTTGTCCGCCGACGTCTCCGTCGCGCTGCCGTTGTCCATCGCCCTTTCCGAATCGCTTGCGCGCGCGGGAGATTGGAACGGCCTGCGCCGGCTGCTGGAGGGCGTGACGTGGAACGAGTTTGAGCCGTTGCGTCTCGCGATCATCTCCCGAACTTCGAAGGAGACCGGCAACGAACTCGGCGCCCAGTTCCAATGGCGCGCGGCCGTCCGCTTGGCCGTCAATCAACCCGATCTCCTCAATGCCCTCACGCATTTCGCCTCCGGTTGGGGCTGGCGCGCCGAGGCCGAGCAGATCCTCTGGGAACTCGCGAACCGGCCGATGCCGCCGCGCGAGGTCCTCGAGTCCCTTTATCGCCACTACCAATCCCAGCGCGACACCAAAGGCCTGTTGCGGATCACTCAACGCATCGTCCAACTCGATCCGACGGATACCGTGGCTCTCAACAACCTCGCGCTCTTCTCGCTCCTCCTGAATACAGACCTCGACGAGGCGTTCAAAATTGCGCGCGACGGACATACGGCCTTTCCGGATCATCCCGGCTTCAGTTCGACCTACGCCTTCGCCCTCCACCGCCGGGGCCGCACGGCCGAGGGGATCAAGGTGCTGGAGGCCTTGGGCCCTAAGACCTTGCGCGATCCGTCCGCCGCCGCCTACTACGGCATTCTCCTGGCGGCCTCGGGAGATAAGATCCGCGCCCGCGAGTTTCTCGACCTCGGGACGAGGGCGTCGCTCCTCCCGCCCGAGGAAGCACTCGTCGCCGCGGCCCGGCGGAAGACCCCGTGAATCCGGGCGCCTCGATCCTTCACCGCGGGAACAGCCTCGCGTGGTTGGCATCTGTGGCGGGAAGCTGGCTCTGGACCGGCTGGCGTCTCGCGGGAGAGTGGCGTCTCTCCGAAAATTATCGCTACGGCTTCAGCGTTCCGTTCCTGCTCGCGGTCCTCGTCTGGATCCGATTGCCGGGACAAAACGATCCCCTGTCCTCTCCCGCACGGCGTCCCTCGCGACGCCTTCTTCCCGCCGGTCTCGGCCTGTTCTTCGCGGCGGAACTGATGCGCGAAATGGATCCGCTTTGGCGGTTCGGCTTCTGGCTGGCCGCCGCGTCGGCCACCTGCCTCACCCTCGCGTGGCTCGACCGGCTGGGCGGCGCCGCGCTCTGTCGCCGCATGGCCTTTCCTCTCGCGTTCGCCTGGACGGCGCTTCCCTGGCCGATGGGGATCGAAGTTCCCCTCGGCAACTTCCTGATGCGATCCGTCGCCGCAGTCGCCGCCGACGCGCTCAATCTCATGGGAATCGCCGCGCTCCAGCAGGGCAATCTCATCGTCCTCAAGAACGGCGTCCTCGGCGTGGATACCGCCTGCAGCGGAATTCAGTCCCTTCAGGCGGGGCTCATGATCGCCCTGTTTCTCGGTGACTATTTCGCGCTCTCCCGCGCGCGCCGCGCCGCGCTGCTCGCCGTCAGCGTCCTTTGCGCGACCGGAGGAAACTTCGCGCGCACGCTCGCGCTCGCGTGGACTCTCGGCGCGCGCGGGATGGACGCCGAAGCGCGCCTCCACGACCCGACGGGCTACGCCGCCACCGCCGGGATCTTTGTCCTCATCGGCCTCGCGGCGTGGGCTCTCCGTCCGCGGGGAAAACGGCGCGACGGACCGTCCGATCTTCCCTCGGCCCGCCGCCTCCTTGACCTCGGCGGATCCGTCGGATGGATCACCGCGGGTTTCCTCCTTGCCTCTCCGCTTCTCGCCCGAGGATGGTTCGAGTTCCGCGGAAGCGCGTCTCGCGTGCAGGAGACGCCTCTATGGCGGATCGGCATCTCGACGCTCCCGCAAGGCTGGATGGCCCGACCCGATCCCCTTTCCCCAGCCACGCTCGGCATGCTGAATTGTTCGAGATGGAATGCGCTCGCGGCGCGCGCCGACGACGCGCTCCCCGCGCAGGTCCTCCATCTTTTCTGGAAACCGGGCCAGATCATGCCGAGCCTCGGCGCCAGTCATACCCCGGAAATTTGCATGACCAGCGCGGGTTGGGAACTCCTGGAGGGACCGACACCGGCGAGCTTTTCGCGGGAAGACCTCCCGCTGTCCGGCGCGCTCTATCGCTTTCGGTTGGGCGGCCAACGGATCACCCTGTTCCACGCCGTGTGGCATGGAGGCGCGCCGCGCCCCGTCTCCCCGCTCCCGATCGCCTTGGGAGGACGCCTCGATCGTCTCCGCCAGCTTTGGGAAGGCCGACGGGATCGCGGTCACGAGACCTTGACGATCGCGCTGCCGACCCTGTCCTCGGAGGCAGCCACCCGCGCGGAGATCGCGCGCCTTCTCGAGGTTTTTGTCGCTCCCGCGCGCGCGCCTTGGCGCGAACGATAGGGACCGGCAGGTAGATCGTGACCCCCCTGCGGAGGGTTCCGGAGGAGGGCGTTGAGGTCAAGGGAGATCCAGGAACCCAAATCCCCGCGTAAGACATGGGTGGAGTCCATCCTCGGTCGAGGAACATGCGACGCCCTCGCAACATTCTGGACTCAAACCGCGGCCGCGGCGCCGCCGCCGGCGGCGCCCTCCCTCGCTTCGCGACCGAGCGGATTT
>JABWAM010000196.1 GCA_013360985.1 Verrucomicrobiia bacterium
ACCGCCGACTCCCCTCTGAAAATCAGAGGCGCAACCCCGCTTTTCTTGCGCTATGGGATGACTCTGAAATTTCCGTGCGGTTAGGGAGGCAAGTTCAAGCTCAGCGGGTCCAGCAGATTCTGCTCCAGTTGCTGGCGCGTCCATGCCTCAATCGTTTCAAGGGTTGCCGCCTTTTCGACGCGAAACTTGCCGCTGGCGGTGCGCCGGAGGCGTGAGAGATGGCCGCCACAGCCGAATTTCTCTCCGAGATCGTGGCAGAGAGTGCGCACATAGGTCCCCTTCGTGCAGAGGAGGCGAAAGTCCACCTCGGGAAGTTCGGTTCGGAGAATCTCCAAGCGGAAGATGTGAATCATCCGCGGTTTGCGTTCCACTTCCTGGCCCTTTCGTGCGAGCTTATAAAGCGGAACGCCCGCGATCTTCTTGGCCGAAACCATCGGCGGCGTTTGGAGAAGGTCGCCGCGAAACATCGAGAAGACCTCCTCGATCCGTTCGGGTGCGAGAGGAGGAACGGGTTGCTCGGCGAGAATCTTGCCGTCGGCATCCTGCGAAGTGGTCGTCACACCGAGACGCAGCGTGCCTTCGTATTCCTTGTCGTCGCCCATGAGGCGCTCGCTGAGCTTGGTGGCCCGTCCAATGACGAGGACCAGCAAACCCGTGGCTTGAGGATCGAGCGTTCCGCAGTGCCCGACACGCTTGAAGCGAAAACGTCGACGCACACGATCCACGAGATCGTGCGAGGTTGGTCCGGAAGGCTTGTCCGCAAGCAGGATTCCCGCGGGATCGTCGATGGGCATGGGTGGTCCGCGAATCGTTGATTAAGATGAGAGGTGCTGCCGATGTCATGGCGTCCCCGGGCGTCCTTGAGAAGATCAATCCAGGCCATCGGAAAAGTGGTGGGTTGGCTGGGACTCGAACCCAGGACCAACGCCTTAAAAGGGCGCTGCTCTACCAGCTGAGCTACCAACCCATGCGCAGAGCGTAGCGCGACGCGGCATGCGTCGCCAAGCGGAAAGGGAGGGCGTCCAGGGGCAACCCCGAAAGCCTTCGAAAAGGAAATGGCGAGGGGTTTTCTCTTTTCCGGGAAAGGTTTTGCGTTGGACGAGCGCGCATTTGCGGTTAGCTTTCCGGCATGCGTTCACGGGAAAAAGTCCTGACGGCGCTCGCCCATCGTTCCGGCGCGGTGCCGGTGGATTTTGGGAGCACGCCGGTGACCGGCATGCACGTCTCCTGCGTGGAGGCGTTGCGCGCGCACTACGGCCTGGAGAAGCGGTTGGTCAAAGTCCACGAGCCTTACCAGATGCTCGGATGGATCGAAGACGATCTGCTCGACGCGGCGGGCATCGACACGGCGGCGACGATGCCGGCGGGTTCCATGTTCGGCTTCGCGCCGAAGGATTGGAAGGAGTGGCGGACGCCCTGGGGCCAGGAGGTCCTCGTGCCAGGGGCGTTCAACACGACGCGGGATGGCGACGACGTCGTCATCTATCCCGAGGGCGACACCTCGGCGCCTCCGAGCGCGCGCATGCCCTCCAACAGTTTTTTCTTCGACTCGATCATCCGCCAGGATCCCGTGGATGACGATCGCCTCGATCCCGCGGACAACCTCGAAGATTTCACTCTGATCTCCGAGGAGGATCTGGCGCATCTTCAGGCGGAAGCATCGCGCGCGCGCGCCGGCGGGCGCGCGGTGGTCGCGGGAATCGGCGGGCTGGGTTTCGGCGACATCGCGCTGGTGCCGGCGCCCTTCCTGCGGCGCCCGAAGGGGATTCGCGACGTGGCGGAATGGTATATCTCCGTGGCGACGCGGCGCGACTACGTGCGGAAGGTTTTCGAGGGGCAGCTCGAGGTCGCGCTGAAGAACCTTGAACGAGCGCACCGCGCGCTGGGCGATCGCGTGGATGTGCTCTATGTATGCGGCACCGATTTCGGCACGCAGGCCAGCCAGTTCTGTTCCGCGGCGACCTTCCGGGATTTGTGGCTGCCGTGCTATAGGGCGGTAAACGACTGGGTGCATCGTCACACGAGCTGGAAAACGTTCAAGCATTCGTGCGGCGCCATCGGACCGTTCCTGCCCAGCCTGATCGAGGCGGGATTCGATATCATCAATCCCGTGCAATGCTCGGCGACCGGGATGGATCCCCGGGATCTCAAGGCGCGTTTTGGAGAGCGGATCGTTTTCTGGGGAGGCGGCGTGGACACCCAGCGCGTGCTGCCGTTCGGGACGAAGGACGAGGTGCGGCGGCAGGTCTTGGAGCGATGCGAGATTTTCTCGTCGGGCGGCGGATTCGTCTTCGACTCGATCCATAACGTCCAGGCGCTCACCCCCGTGGAGAACATCGTCGCGATGCTCGACGCGGTGCGGGAGTTCAACCGTGGACGCGCGTGAGGGGGATCGGCGCGCGGGGAGCGGCGGAGAGGAGGAGGGCGAAGCGGGAAGAGGCGCGGAGACGCGGCCGCCGGCGAAAATGAGGGTGCTCTTCGCCGCGGCGCATGCCGAGTTTCCCGATGCCGAGCCTCTCGGAGGCGGCAAGGCCGTTGCCGATTATCTCATCCGCGAATGGCGAGTCTCCCGTCCGTTCGATCTCGAGGTGTTGAGCCCGTCGTCGCTCGGCGTGCGCCTGAGCCGTCCGCTCGTCGAGATGAACGAGTTCGCCTACGCCCGTTTCTGCCGGGATTTCGAGCGGGCGGCCACCGCGCGGATCCTCGCCGAAGCTTCCCGCGAAACGGTGGTTCTGACCAACGACCTCAGCGAAGGACCGGATTTCGCGGCGCTCGCGCGCGCCGGCGTTCGCTTCGTCAGCCTCTGGCATGTGGACGTGGTCGATTATTTCACGCGCATCTATCTGCGGGGGGCTGTGCGCACGGAGCGGGCGGCAGGCTGGGCGCGGTGGCCGCTCCCCGGATTTCTGCGTCTGATCTTTCACAAGCAACGCGACTGTGTGCGCGGCGCCGCGCGGATCGTGACGCCTTCGGCGCCGATGCGGGAAATTATCGTCCGGAGTTATCCCGAGTGTCCGCCCTCGCGCGTCGAGGTAATCCCTTGGGGAAACCTTGCGCCCTCCGTGGACGCGGTGGAGGCCGAGGAGCCGCAGGTCGCGTCGGACGAATATCTGATCGTCACCTTGAGCCGGCTCTCTCCCGAAAAAGGGTTGGAACGCCTCCTTCGCGCGCTGCCGAGGGTCGAGACCGGCGGGCGACGGGTGCGCGTGATGATCTGCGGCGCGCCGGCGTTCATGGGCGGGCGACGGACGTTGAGACGTTTGCGGCGGCTGGCGCGCCGGGTTCCCGCGGATCTTCGCGTGGATTTTCCCGGACATCTCACCGGCGGCCGCAAGGCGGCGCTGCTGCGGCGCGCCGATCTCTTCGTGTCGCCTTCCCTTCATGAAAGCTACGGATTGACGATCGCGGAGGCGCGCGCGGCCGGGTGCCGGATCCTTTGTCACAATCATTATGGCGCGAGCGGTTGGGTGGTGGATTGCGCGGATGTCCGCACGTTGGCTGCGGCGATTTCCGACGAGGTGCGCGCGGGGCGACGCCCGCCGAAGGCGTTCCCCGCGGCGACCGGAGGAGCGGATCCCTGGACGAGCCGCCGCCTGGCCGACGTGCTCCGCCAGATTTGAACGCGGAGTTTTCCGCCCCAGGAGGCGCGCAGGCGCCCCGTGGGAGGCGGCGGTCTTTCCGCTTGCCGCCGCGGGGAGCGAAACGGGAAGATGCCCCAGTTCCCTTCGCCATGACCCCAACCCGTTTGCGATCGAAAAGCTTGGACGCGCTTCGCGAGCTCGCCGTGAAACTCGGTTTGCGGATCCACGCCAAACTGAAGAAGGAAGATCTCGTCACCCGATTGGCGAGGGCGGGGCGGCGCGTCGCCTCGAAGCCGGCGCGTTCCGCCGGCGCCGTCGGCGTCTCCCGCCGTCGCGGGGTGCGTAACCCCAGCCTTGGGCGCCTCGCGCCTTCCGCAAAACGACGGAAGAAACCCGCCGCGGCCAAGGCGACGCCCGCGCGGCGAATCGCCGCGCCAACCGAGTCGCCTCCCCAGGACGCGCCTCTTGCCGTGGAAGTCGCGCACAAGTTCGATCTGCCGCGCCACCCGATTCCCCAAGGAGCGCGTTCGCCGCATGATCACCTGGGCGAGTTGCCCGACGCGTATGGGACGGGACTGCTTTTCCTGGTCGCCCGCGATCCCTACTGGCTTTATGCGGCATGGGATTTCACGCCGAGCCAGATGCGCGCGATGCGGCGCGCGGCGCGCCATGGAGAAATGCGGTTGCGCGTTGATGCGGGGGAAGGCGGCGCGTTAGGGATCTGCCGCGACATCGCGCTCCATCCGATGGCGCGCGATTGGTATTTCAAGGTGGATCATGCCTCTACGGAATACCGCGGCGCGCTGGGGTATTGGGATGCGGAGGGACGCTTCGTCGTCGTCGCCCGATCCGCGCCGACGCGCACGCCGCCCGACGCGCCGAGTCCGCGCGTGGAAGCGCATTTTGCCACGATTCCCTTCGGGATGTCGTTCCGCCGGCTGCGGAAGTTGGTCGACGCGCGCCGGCGTCCGGGCGAAGCGTGGATGGAAGCGATCTCGCGTCTGCAGGCCGAAGGCCGCGCGTTTCCGTTTCCGGTCGGCGCGGAACGCCCCTGGAGCGGGGAGCAGGCGCAACGCCTGACGGAGCGGATTCAGGCGGCGGCGCACGACGCGCCGCCGAGCTCGGA
>JABWAM010000197.1 GCA_013360985.1 Verrucomicrobiia bacterium
AGCCGTCACACCCTTCCTGTGGGGAGTCTGGAATCTCGACACGCTCCACCCCTCCGATCCTCGATGGATGATGATGAAAGGATCTCTCTGAAAATGGAGATGATCCGTGGATTTGGGATGAGCCGGGCGCCTCATGAGAAAAGTCGCGCGCGCCGGATCCGCGGTCGTCCGGTCGGCGATCGCTCGCCTTCGCCGCAAAACGGGCTTGTCAGGCACCCGGGGGGAAGGATTGAATCCCCCCCTTCATGCCCACGCCCCTCCGCATCGCCGAACGCCGAACATCCTGGCAAAAGACTCTCCAAGAGATCGGGACGCAACCCCTCGCGTTCAAACCCGATTTTCCTGAAGTCGCTGCGCGTTGGGAGGCGTGGTGGGCCTGTCGGAACGACCGTCCGCTTCTTGCGGCGGCCTGTCGGAAAGAGGCGAAGATCCGATGGGGCAAGGCGTTCGATCTCGTCGAAAAGCCGCGCGAGTGGCTCGCGGTCCGCCGCACGCAGGTCGAAAACATCCATTGGGCGGGCGACGCGATTCCGAACGTTCGCGTGGACCTCGGCCCCGTTTCGACGGCGGCCTATCTCGGCGCGCCGCTGATGCTTTCGGAAGAGGAACAAACAACCTGGCAGACGCCGAGCATCGAAGACTGGCGTCAGGCGCCCTCTTTCGCGTTTGATCCGTCGAACCGCTGGTTTCGCGCGGTGGTGGAACTGATGCGCGTCACCGCGGAGGACGCGCGCGGACGTTATGCGGTCTGCCTGCCCGACCTCACCGGAGCGATGGATGTCCTTTCCAACATGCGCGGCCCGGACCGTCTCTGCATGGACCTTTTGGAGAACGGACCGAAGGTCGTCGCCTCCGCCGCGAAGGTGGTGGAGGCGTGGGAAAGCATTTTCACGGCTTTCCATGACGTCGTCCTCGGCGCCGGCGCGGGCATCTTCCAATGGCTCGGCTGTTGGTCGTTCGCGCCGTACACGCTGCCGACGTGCGACTTCAACTTCATGATCAGTCCGGCGCAGTTCGCGGAGTTCTGTCTGCCGTCGTTGCGGGAGCAGGCGCGGCGCGCGGGACGATGCGTCTTCCACATGGACGGCCCCGGCGCCTCCCGCCACGCGGCGGCGCTCGCGGCGGAACCGCTCATCACGGCGATTCAGTACACGCCGGGGGCGGGAACGCCCTCGGCGCTCGCGAAGCTGGAGATGCTTCGAACGCTTCAACAAGCGGGCAAGCCGATCGTCGTGTTCGTTCCGGCGGAAGAAGTGCCCGAGCTCTTGAAGAAGCTGGATCCCAAGGGGCTCTGCCTGTTGCCCGAGGGCATCCGGTCTCCCGCGCACGCCGACGAGTTGGCGGCGATGTGCCGATAGGAGATGGCGCGGCGACCGGCGGGATGAACAATCACTGAGCCTCGGCGGTCCATGCGCGACGTCTCTCGAATGGCTCGCGACCTGGTCGCCGAGACTCGGGTCCACGGAGGATTGGCTCCGGTGGACCTCGATCGGTTTTGGAGCGATCAGGCCGAGGCGGTCGCCGATCCGTTCGGCGCGAGCATTCCTCAAGTGCCGTTCGGCGTTCAGATGGGCGTCGCCTGTCTCTTCGACGAACTTGACGTTCCGGAAACGCCTGAAAACTGGTGGCGCATCCATCACGACGGCCCATGGCTCAAGGAGGCGTGCGCAGCCTACAACCGCAAGGCCCGCGAGATCGTGGGGAAAGATCTCCTGACGCCTCGGATTCAGGAGCATACCGCGCCCGGAGAATCCCGCGAGCCGAAGACGCTCGCCGATCTCTTCGAGGCCGAAAACGTTTGGCAGAACGAATCCTATTGGTTGAAACCCGTGGCCGACCGCGAGGAGGATCTGCAGGCGCTTCTCGACCGGGTGGAACAACGCCTCGAGCGTCCCGAAAGTTTTTTTCTCCCCTCCTCCTGGGAGGAGGAGAAGGCGCGTCGCTCCGCGGCGGGATTGCCGTTGCCCGCGTACCGATCGCAACGAGGGCCGGTGACGTTCGCGACCTCCGTCTTCGGAGCGGAAAACCTGATTTTTCTCATCCTGGACCGACCCGATCTTGCCGCCCGCTTTCGCGAGGCAATCCTGCGCGGCATGCTCGCGCGCGCGCGGGTTCTTGATGAGGCCGCGGGACGGACGCGGGAAACGGAGGCGCGCGGATTCCGCTTCTTCGACGACAACTGTTGTCTCCTTTCCCCCGAGATGTACGAGTTCTTCGGCGCTCCGATCCTCAAGGCGATGTTTGAGCGTTACGCGCCGCATCCGGGCGACTTCCGCTATCAGCATTCCGACTCGCCGATGGGGCACCTCCTGCCCCTCCTGGCGCGGTTCGAATTCACCCGCGTGAACTTTGGGCCGACGCTGAGCGTTCGGCAGATTCGCGAGGCCATGCCCCGGACGGTCATCGAAGGACAGCTCGCGCCCTTCACCTTCAGCCGGAACGAAGAGGAGGCCATGGTGCGCGAGTTCCTGAGGGATTTCGAACAGGCGCGGGAGGCGCGGGGCCTTCTCTTCGCGACGGCCGGCTCGATCAACAACGGCTCCCGCTTGACCGGCATGCGGCTTCTGATGGCCGCGATTCAGCGCCACGGACGGTACTGAGCGCGCGGAGGGCGTTGCGTTCGCCGCGCCGAGGGGCCGCAAAACGGTCGCCCGCGCGCGACCGCTCCGAAATCAACAATGGAGTTGCGCGAGGGGAGGAGTGCTGCCAAATTGTTGAGCTTATGGACTCACGCATCTACACGTTTTCCTCCGAATCCGTCACCGAAGGTCATCCGGATAAAGTGTGCGACACGATTTCCGACGCCATCCTCGACGCGTGCCTCGCCCAGGATCCGCGCAGCCGCGTGGCGTGCGAGACGCTCGTCAAGTCCAACCTCGTGGTGCTTGCGGGAGAGATCACGACCAAGGCGCAGTTCGATTATGCGAAGGTAGTCCGCCGGGCCATCGCTGGCATCGGGTACACCGACCCCAAAGCCCTCTTCAATGACACGTCCTGCCAGATCGTGCTCGCGCTGGTTCGGCAGAGCCCCGATATCGCGCAGGGAGTGGACGCGCGCCGCGCGAAAGGCAAGAAGACCGCCGAGCAGGGCGCGGGCGACCAGGGATTGATGTTCGGTTATGCCTGCCGCGAGACGCCGCAGCTCATGCCGGCGCCGATCATGTACGCGCACAAGCTCGGGCTCGCGCTCGCGAAGGCGCGCAAGAGCGGGCGCATCCCGTGGTTGCGGCCCGACGCGAAAACGCAAGTCTCGGTCGAGTACGACGGCCATCGCGTCGCCCGGATCTCCGCGGTCGTCGTTTCGACGATGCATGATGAAAAGGTTTCCCACGCCGAGATCGAGCGCACGATCCTCCGCGAGATCATCCACAAGACGCTTCCCAGCCGCTTGATGGACCGCCGCACGCAGTTCCTCGTGAATCCCACCGGGCGCTTTGTCGTCGGCGGGCCGGAGGGCGACAGCGGGGTGACGGGACGCAAGATCATCGTGGACAGCTATGGCGGCATGGGGCGCCACGGAGGCGGCGCGTTTTCGGGCAAAGACCCTTCGAAAGTGGACCGCAGCGCCGCGTACATGGGGCGTTACGTGGCCAAGAACGTCGTGGCCGCCGGTTTGGCGGACCGCTGCGAAGTCCAGTTTGCCTACGCGATCGGCCATCCCGAGCCCGTTTCGCTTTGCGTGGATACCTTCGGCACCGGCAAAGTGTCCGAGGCCCGGATCGAAAAGGCCATCCGCAAACTCTTCAGCTTCAAACCCGCCAACATCATCCGTCAGCTGAACTTGCTCCGCCCCATCTACGGAAAGACCACCAACTATGGCCACTTCGGCCGGGAGGATGATCTGAAGGCGTTGACGTGGGAACGGACGGACAAGGCCGGGGAACTCGCCCGGCTGGCGCGCTGATTCGGCGCGTTCGCGAACGGGGGGCTTCGCCCTTCGCGGAGGCGCCCGATTCTCCATGCGGCTCCTGATCGCCAGACGAGGGCGCGCGGAGATCTTGGAGGTTCCCGATCCGATTCCCGCCGGCGACGAAGTCTTGGTCGAGACGGCGTGGTCCGCGGTCAGCGCGGGAACGGAACGGCAGGCGGTCCAAGACCTGGCGTTCTCGCCCCGCGCCCTGTTTCGTCGCGCGCGCCTGGGATGGGGCAAGGCCCTCGCCTCGTGGCGCCGCCGCGGGGGGCGGGCTACCCTCGGTAAGATTGGCGAGGCCGCACGCAAACCCGTTCCTTTGGGATACTCCGCGACGGGGCGCGTGTTGGCTGTCGGATCGGAGGTCGGCGATCTCGCGCCGGGCGATTGGATCGTGGCCGTCGGCCCAGGGGCGCATCACGCCACGCGGCTTCTCGCGCGGCGCGCCTTTTGCGCGAAGCTCCCCAACGCCCATCTCGCGCGGGATGCCTCGGCGGGGGCGCTGGTTGGCGTCGCTCTGCACGCGATGGGGCGGGCGGGCATCGAGGAAGGATCCGATGCCGCGGTCTTCGGTTTGGGAGCGATCGGCCAGTTCATGGTGCAATCGCTGCGCGCCCTCACGTGTCGCGTCGCCGCCTTCGATCCCCTGGCCGCGCGGCGCAAGCTTGCGGCGGCTGCGGGCGCGGAAGTCCACGCGACGCCTCGATCCGAGGGCGGCCATTTCGATGCGGTGTTCCTTTGCGCGCGCGCGCGCGACCCAGACCTGATCGCGGATGC
>JABWAM010000198.1 GCA_013360985.1 Verrucomicrobiia bacterium
TCAGGATCCGCCGAGCCGAAGATCCTCGAAGAAAGATCGCCCATGAAGACCTCCGTGGGAAAATCCTCTCCTCGATCCTCGACCCTCGAGCGCCTCCTCGCCCTCTCCCTCCCTTGCGGATCACCCCTCGAACGCTTGGAAAAGCTTTCGATGACGAAAGGGAGGGCGAGGCCGCCGGCCGAGCCGCGCATCGCGTTTCGGCCCTCCTCCCCTCCAACCTCGGTTTGTTCTCGGAGGCAAGGGCGGCCTCCGTGGGCCACCTCTTCTTTGCTGTCCGCTCTCCCCTCGAACATCGAACCTCCCGCGTCAAACGCGCCTCTCTCCCTTCCGCATCCCGCCCGCCGTCCATTTTCCTTGCCTCCCTCGGCGGGCAGCGTTGAAGTGATGCCGCGTTTCCCATGAAAATTCCCTTTGTCGACCTCAAGGCCCAATACCGCGCGATCCAGACGGAAATTGACGCCGCCCTCCGCGACATCCTCGAAAACACCGCCTTCATCGAAGGCCCGCGTCTCGAAGCCTTCGAAAAGGATTTCGCCGCCTTCTGCCGCGCGCCCCATTGCGCGGGGGTCGGTTCCGGCACCGACGCCCTTTACCTCGCCCTCAAGGCCCTGGGCGTCGGCCCCGGCGACGAGGTGATCACCGTCTCCCACACCTACATCGCCACTGCCGAAGCGATCTCCTTCGCGGGCGCGACGCCCGTCTTCGTGGACATCGAGCCGGACACGATGCTCATGGACGCCCGCCTCCTCGACGCGGCGATGACCCCTCGCACGAAGGCCCTGCTCCCCGTCCATCTCTACGGTCAGCTTGCGGACATGGACGCCGTGCTCGCCGTCGCGCAAAAACATGGCCTCCACGTCCTCGAAGACTGCGCCCAGGCGCATGCCGCGGAACTCGGCGGCCGCCGCAGCCCGATCGCCCGCGTCGCCGCATTCAGTTTTTATCCCGGCAAAAATCTCGGCGCCTACGGCGACGCCGGCGGGGTCGTCACCCATGACCCCGCCATCCATAAAGACATCACCGAAGTCCGCAACCACGGCCGAGAGCGGCACGCCAAATACGAACACGCCCGCCTCGGCTTCGGCTTCCGCATGGACACCCTGCAGGCCGCCATCCTCCGCGCGAAACTCCCGCATCTCGAGGCGTGGACGGAAAAACGCCGCGCGCACGCGCGCCATTACACCGAACGCCTCAAAGGCGTCCTCGAAACGCCCGTCGAACGCCCCGGCCGCCGCCATGTCTACCATGTCTATCCGGCCCGCACCGAGCGCCCCGCCGCCCTCCGCACGCATCTTGAAGCCGCGGGAATCTCGACGAACTGTCATTACCCGATCCCCGTGCATCTCCAACCCGCCTACGCGGCGCTCGGCCTGAAACGCGGCGCATTGCCCGTCACCGAAGCCTGCGTCGCGCGTCTCCTCTCGCTGCCGATGTATCCCGATCTCACCGCGGACCAGGTGGATTTCGTCTGCGACACCATCCTCGCGTTCTTCGGCCGCAAAGGCTGACCCCCAATCCGACCTCCCCGCGGATTCTCCCTCCCAAATCCCCGCGTCCGCGGCGCTCACCAATCATCCGGTCCTCGATGGACGACGAGGAGAGATCTCTCGAAACGGAGCTTATCCGCGAATTTAGGTCTTCGCCGACGCGTTCCCGTAGCATCCCGACTTCAGTTTTCGCGCGAAACGTCGCGCCATACAGAACGCGCCCCGGAGACGGACCTCCAACGGCAGCTTCCTCAACGGCGTGCCACGCTCGCGGGAGAGATACTCGATCTGAACGGCCAATCCCTCCCGCAACTGGCTTGCGTGCCCGGCTGTCGTCTTGCTCTGTCCGTGAATGCGGTAGCAGGCGAGGAAGTGCCGGATATGCGTAAAACGGGCGGTTTCTGCGATGCGCAGGAAGAGTTCGTAATCCATCGCGTAATGAAGTTCGCTCCGAGGACCGCCATACCGGTCGAGAATGCGCTTTCGGAAAAACATGGCTGCATTGCCGAGATAGCTTTTGCCGGCGTAGAGATAAACCCCGCGATCGAAGGCGACCTCGCGGCGCTCGCGCAGGATCCGCCCGTTGGCGTCCACGAACCGATAGTCACCGCTAACGACGTCGAGCGCGGGATCGCGCGCAAACGCCTCGCGCGCGGCGGCGAAAGCACCCGGATAATAAAAGTCGTCCGAGTTGATCCAGCCGACGATCTCGCCCGTCGCCATGGCGAGCGCCTTGCAGACGGCGTCGGATTGCCCCGCATCCTTCTCGGAACGCCAGAGGACATGTGGATAGCGTTTTAACACCGCAACCGTCTCGTCCGTGGACCCGCCGTCCATGACGATGTGCTCAAAGTTCGGATCCCGTTGCGCGACCACACTTTCAATAAGCTCCCCGAGGTAGCGTCCCTGGTTGTACGAAGGCGTGACGATGGAAATGCGAGGAGGCGACGTCATCAATAAAGAAGGTGGGAGCAGAAAACGAACCGTTGGAGTTTTCGAAACGCGCTCCGGGTTCAGGTTTCCTCGCCATACCGCTGCGCGATCGGCAGGCGGCGACCTACGCCAAAGGCCTTTGTCGTCACCTTCAGGACGGGCGCCGCTTGGCGGCGCTTGTATTCGCTGCCGCGAATCAGGCGCACCACATGGTCCACCACCGCCCTCTCGAAGCCCGCCTCCGCGATCTCGGCGCGCGATTTTCCTTCCTCGACGTACGCCCGCAGGATCGCGTCGAGCACTTCGTAGGGCGGCAGCGAATCTTGATCGGTCTGGTTGGGACGCAGTTCGGCCGAGGGCGGTTTCTCGATCGAGGCCACGGGAATGATCTCCCGCTCCCGATTGATCCATCGCGCGAGGCGGGAGACCATCGTCTTGGGCACGTCGCCGATCACCGCCAACCCGCCGCACATGTCCCCGTAGAGCGTGCAGTAGCCCACCGCCATCTCGCTCTTGTTGCCTGTCGTCAAAAGCATCGCCCCGAACTTGTTCGAGAGCGCCATGAGGAGCACGCCGCGCAGGCGCGCCTGGAGGTTTTCTTCCGTCGTGTCCTCGGGACGCCCCGCGAACGCCTCGCGAAGCTGCGCGCGGCACGCGTCGAACGGCGGTTGGATCGGGATCACTTCGTGGGAAATCCCAAGGTTGCTCGCCAGCGCGCGCGCGTCGTCGAGGCTCCCCCGCGACGAATAGACCGAGGGAAGAGAAACCCCGCGCACGTTCGCCGCGCCGAGCGCTTCCACGGCAAGCGCCGCCACGAGCGCCGAATCCAGGCCGCCGCTCAGCCCGAGCAGCGCGGCGCGAAAGCCGCACTTGTGGAGGTAATCGCGCAGTCCAAGAACAAGCGCCGAGAAGAGCTGCTCCTCTTCGCCCGGCTCGTCGAACGCCGCCGGCGCCGCGTCCGTATCGAGCATCAGCAGGTCCTCGCGGAACATCGCCGCGCGCGCCAGGGTTCGTCCGCGCGCATCGAAGCCCGCGCTCCGCCCGTCGAAGACCAGTTCGTCGTTGCCGCCCACGGCGTTGCAATAGAGGAGCGGCCGCCCAATCCCGGCGGCGAGACCGGCGAGCATCCGCTCGCGGATCTTCTCTTTCCCGAGATGCCAGGGCGACGCCGAGACGTTGAAAAGCAATTCGGCGCCCGCCTCCGCGAGTTCGCGCGCGGGATTGCGCGGATAGCGGCGTTCGCTCCAAAAGCCTTCGTCGTTCCAAAGATCCTCGCAGATCGTCAGCCCGATCTTGCGCCCGCGAAAGGAAACGGGAAGATTCTCGCGCGCCGCCTCGAAATAACGGTCCTCGTCGAACACGTCGTAGGTGGGCAGCAGGCTCTTCCTCCGCGTCGCGAGCGTTCGCCCTCCCTGCAAGAGCGAAACGGCGTTCATAAGCTCCCGCCCGGGACGCGCCGGATTTCGTTCGAGATGTCCCACGAGCAACCCCGCCTCTCCCGTCGCCGCCGCGAGCCGCGCGCGCGCCGCGAGGTCCGCCTCGATAAAGCGGTCCCGCAGAAGGAGATCGCGCGGGGGATAACCGGAAATCGCCAGCTCGGGAAAGAGGACGATCTCCGCGCCTGCCTCCGCCCCCCGGCGATAGCCCTCGAGGATCTTCGCTTCGTTGCCGCGGAAATCGCCGACGGTGGAATTGATCTGGGCGAGAGCGATCTTCATGGATGCAAAATGCGCGGAAATCTTCTGACAGGACGCCGCCCTTTTTTCCATCCCAAACACCCGCTTGTCGAGCGGCCTTCGAAACCGCCGCGGCCAAACACTCTCACCTCTCGCCATCCCCCCCCACATCAGGCAGCCGGTTTTGAAGCGATCCTTGCGCTCTCGAATGTCGCACGTCGAGCTTCGAGCGTTTCCTCGTCGAACCAAGGACGCATTTCTAGCGGAAATCAAGACCGTCTCCCACAAACCTCTTCGGGGCCGGCCGAGCCGAAGATCCCTGAAGAAAGATCGCCCATGAAGACCTCCGTGGGAAAATCCTCTCCTCGATCCTCGACCCTCGAACGCTTGGAAAAGCTTTCGGTTGCGAAAGGGAGGGCGAGGCCGCCGGCCGAGCCGAAGATCCCTGAGAAAGAATGACCTACGGAGACCTCCTCGGACCCCGAGAGCCGCCCGAGACCGAAGAGAAGAGAGCGCCCAAGCCGAGGCGCGCCTCCGTCTTTGGCGCGGTGGGCGTGGAGCCCA
>JABWAM010000199.1 GCA_013360985.1 Verrucomicrobiia bacterium
CATCCGGGGCGTCGAGGTGACATATCGCTCGAGCTCGTCCTCCGTCATCTCGGGATGCGGACTGATCGCGACCGCGCGCCCGCGCCCGTAGCCGCCGGCGAGCACTGCGCCGAGGCGTTGTTCCCAATCGTAGCTGAACACCATCTGCTCTTTGCGCTTCGGGAAAAAGATCGGTCCGTTCACCCGCACGCACGGGACGGGAAGCCAGCGGCGGTCCCGGCGTCCTTGGGCCCGTCGGCGCACGGATTTCGCGATCGGGTGCGTCGCGTCCACGATCTCCAACGCGTGAAGCCCCGCCCCTTGGGAGCGGGAGATTTCCGCCTCGAGGAGGCCGAGCCAAACCACGTTGAACGCGCCGCAGCAGATCCCCACGACCCCGCCGCCCGCGCGCACGAACCCGCGCACCGCCTCCCCCATTTTCCGATGGGCCGGCGTCGTGCGGAAACGATGCTGCTCCTGGCTCGGAATTCGATCGATCCCATACCAGCCGCCATGGAGGAGAAGCACGTCGCAGTCGCCGGGGCGAAGCGTCGCGAGGTCTTCCCGCAAGACCGTGTGAAAACGCATTTCCCAATTCAGCAAACAGCGGACATGCCGCAGGATGGTGGATTTTGGATCATTCACGTAGAGACCGATGCGGATCGAAGACGCGGGCATAAGGACAACGATGAGACGCGCGGCGCGCCGACTCAAGGACGCAGTTCGCGCCGTGGATTGGGAACATTCCACCCGCGAGGGCGATGATCGAAAAAGACCGAGATTCGCGCGGGAAACGGCGAGATCGAGATGGCGGAGGACGCGCCGCCTCGGCGAAACTTGGCCCATGGAACATTCCCTTGCACGCGTCCGCGCTGTGTTGCGCGGCGAGAAACCGGACCGCACGCCGCTCTACGATTTGCTCCGCAACGACGCCGTGCTCTCCCATTTCGCGAGAGAAACGCTGACGTATGAAAACGCGCGTGAGGCGGTCTTTCGCGCCTACGCGCCCGCCGTAGACGCGACCCGTCCGAAGGTGCGCTTGCCGGAACGCGAGCGGTCGGGCGTGGGGGCGAACGGACGCGAATTTCGGCAGTTCCGATGGACCGTATGGAACGCGCACGTGGTTTATGCCGATTCGGACGCTTACGCGTCGGCAAAGCGGAAGCTCCTCGACGCGTTCGATCCCGCCTGGACTCCCGCGCAGGCGGAGGCCATGCGGACCTTTCTCGACGACATCGCCGATCACCGCCGTCGGCTGGGCGAGGTCTTCTTCTTCCCCTCGATGGGTTCGGTGGGATTGATGAGCATCTACGGCGAGGTGGGGCTGGAGGCGTTTTCTTATTACCTCGCCGACTGCCCCGATGTGGTGGACGCAGTGATCGAGATGGAAACGCAGAAGTCCATCACCTGGATCGAGCACCTGCCGGAAGACCACGGGATCGAGGCGGTTTTCTGCGGAGACGACATCGCCTTCAAGAGCGGGCCATTGCTCGCGCCTGCGTGGTTCAAGAAACATTATTTTCCGCGATGCGCGCGGGTGTGCGCCGCTTATCACCGCCGCGGGATCAAGGTCCTGTTCCATTCCGACGGCAACCTCTGGCCGCTCCTCGACGACCTGGTGGAAGCGGGAATTGACGGACTCAATCCGCTCGAAGTCCTCGCGGGAATGGACCCGGTCGAGGCGCATCGGCGGTATCCGCGCCTCTTCCTTGCGGGAGGAATCGACGTGTCGCAGCTCCTTCCCCACGGCAAGCCGCAGGAGGTGAAAGACGCCGTGCGCCGCGCGATCGACGGCACGGGAGGACGCCTGATGGTCGGTTCCTCCACGGAACTGCACGATGAGGTACCGCTGGAAAACTATCTCGCCCTCCGCGAGGCCGCGCTCGAACACCGTCTTTAGGTTGTCGAAAAGTTCGGGCGCGCGGCGGTCTTCAGCGCTTCCACATAAAGACTTTCGGCGGCGCGAGAAGGGCGATCCAGAAGGAGGCGCGCGTCCTGTCCGACGCCGAAACTCTGCTCAATGACCCGATCGAAGCCGGCTTCGCGGAGGTCCGCGATGAGCGTTTCTGCGTCGTACGCGTACTGGTGTTCCCCATTTTGACGGAAGATCTCGTTGACGAGTTCCATCTTGGTCCGGTAACGCCCGTCGGACCAGGGATCGCGATGTTCGGCATCGGTTCCGCGCAGGGCGTCGAGCGCCGCCCATCCTTCTTGAGAATAGGCGCGCAGATAGCGGCCGCCGTCGGGAACGATCACGCGGAACACGCCGCCGGGTTCCAGCACGCGGAAGCACTCGCGGAGGAAACGGGGCGCCTCCTCCGAACGATGGAGGTGCTCGAGGACATGTTCGCAGAAAAGCCCCGCGACCGCGCCGTCTTCAAAGGGGAGATCGCGCCGCAGATCGTAGACGCAGTTGACGCCGCGTTCCCGGGAGATGTCCACGTTGACCCAGCCCGGTCTTCCGTGCGGACCGGCGCCGAGGTTGACGAGGAGCCCCCGCGCTCCGCGGTAACGCCGTCGAACGAGGGAAGCCCGCCGACGGACCTTGAGCAGGCGCAGCTCGAATCGGAACGGGGCGATGGCGTGATGCGGAAAGAGAGACCAGAAACGGTTCTTCAACCGCTTCGTCAGACCGGCCTTCGAATGATCGCTCATCACATGGGGGATAGCCGGATTTTTGCGCCAAGGAAACGCGAAACGCCTCGGAAATCTCTCGGGATGCGTTCCGCGGGAAATTTCCCTCGGGAACCCTCGGCCCGAACGGTTCTGAAGGAGTTCGAGGGAAGATCGGTCGCCCCGAAAAGGCGCACGACTGGAGGCGCGGGAGGCAGACTTGACTCCCTCGCAAAAGCCGCGCGAGATTGACGCGTGGAGAACGCGCTCTCGCCCCGCATCGGTTCGGTCCCCTATCTGAACGCTCGCCCGCACGTTTACGGCCTTGGGAACGAGGTGGTCTACGATTATCCCGCGCGCCTGGTCGCGCGCCTTCGCGCGGGAGAGCTTGAGATCGCTTTGGCGCCGGTTGCCGGTTTCCTCGGCGAACCGCACTACGGAATCCTGGACGGCATCGCGATTGCCTGTCGCGGCGAAGTCCGCAGCGTCTATCTCGCGCACCGCGTTCCGCTGAACGCCATCCGCACCGTCGCGTTCGATCCGCATTCGCGCTCCTCCTCGCTCCTCCTCCGCCTTTCGCTCGACGCCTTCCTCGGCCTGGAAGGCCAATGGCAGCCCGCACCCGAGGCCGCGTCCGCCGACGCGCATCTCCGGATCGGCGATCCCGCGCTCCGCGAACGCCCCGGATTGCTCGCCGACGGCTGGCGTTTGCTCGACCTCGGCGAACTCTGGCTTCAGCAGACGGCGCTCCCGTTCGTATTCGCCGCGTGGATCGTCGCGCCCGGGGCGAACCCCGCCCGCTTCGCGCGCCGCCTCCGCGCGGCGCTCCAGGCGGGTGTTGCGGCCCTTGATGAAATCTCCAACCTTCAGGACGTGATTCCGCCTGACGACGCGCGCGATTATCTCCGCCGCTGTCTCCGATATGACCTCGGCATCGATGAAAAACGCGGTTTCGAGGAATTTCGGTCCCTGTGCGCAAAACGCGGGCTGATCCCAGAGACCCCCGGACCGTCTTACGTGACGGAACCGCAACCCCAACCGGAAGAAACCGGTTCCTCAGAGCGACGGAAAGCCTCATAACGATTCGCACGACGTCCGCCTCCGGGCCCTCCGCGTCTCCCCTCCCGTGCCCCTGCCCCTCGACCAGACGATCGTGTACAGCGTTACCGATCTGACGCGGCGGATCCGATCCACGCTCGAACGCGCGATCGGCGTCGTTTGGGTCGAAGGCGAACTCTCCAACGTCAACCATCACGCCAGCGGACACCTCTATTTCACCCTCAAAGACGCCGGCGCCCAAATCGCCGGCGTGATGTTCCGCGGCGAAGCCGCGCGCCTTCGTTTCCGCCTGAAGGACGGCCTCCAGGCGCGCGTCTTTGGACGGATCACCGTCTACGAAAAACGCGGCAACTACCAGATCGTCGTCGAACACCTCGAACCCGCCGGGCTCGGCAGCCTCCAGGCCGCGTTCGAGGCGTTGAAACGAAAGCTCGAGGCCGAAGGCCTCTTCGATCCCTCGCGCAAACGCCTGCTCCCGCCCTATCCGCGCGCCGTCGGCGTCGTCACCTCCACCGATGGCGCCGCCCTGCGCGATTTCGGCCGGGTTCTCCACCGTCGTTTCCCCAGCCTCCGGATCCTCGTCGCGCCGACCCGGGTGCAGGGCGACGGCGCCGCCGCGGGCATCGCCTCCGCGATCGGCCTGCTCAACGCCGCTTCTGCCGCCGGCTTGATCCCGACGGTGGACGTCCTCGCGGTGATCCGCGGCGGCGGCTCGATCGAAGACCTCTGGGCCTTCAACGAAGAGATCGTCGCGCGCGCCGTCGCGAGATCGCAAATCCCCGTGATCTCGGGCGTCGGCCACGAAACCGACTTCACCATCTGCGACTTCGTCGCCGACGCGCGCGCGGCGACGCCGAGCGTCGCCGCCGAGATGGTCATCCGCCCGCGGGACGAAATTCTCGACGACATCGCCGATCACGCGACGCGGCTCGACGACACGGCGCGCCTCGCCCTGGCCGCCCTGCGCGAGCGGCATGTCGCCCTGCGCGACACCCT
>JABWAM010000200.1 GCA_013360985.1 Verrucomicrobiia bacterium
CAGAGGGCCCGCTCGCGGGAGCAGACGAGGTCACGCGCCACTTTGAGGCTCAGCTCTGGTTTGAGCGCAGCGAGTTCAAGATCAGCTACGCCCCGAGCACCGTCTTCGACATGCTCCTGACGGTTGCCACCCGGCATCGGTACGACCCCTATGCGCAGCACCTCCGGGAGCTCGCCGCGCGATGGCACGGCGTCGAGCGGCTCGACACGGTGCTGATCAAGTACACGAACGCCGAGGAGGTGGCGCGCATGGAGCAGTACAAGGTGGGCGACAGCATCCGCCTGCTCGTGGCCCGGCACTCGGCTGAACCTGAGGGCTGGGGCGACGAGGTCGGCCAGGAGGTGGAACACGCTCGGCCGGTGTTCGAGGCGGAGGGCTGCCACGCTGCGCTCGCGAGGATGTGGCGCCTCGTCGGCTACCTCCACGCGACCGCATGTCGGTACGGTGAAGCGGCCGGAGCCGCCGCACACGCAATCGAGCACGCCCGCCTCTCGGGAGACGCCCGTCAGGAGGCACGCGCCGTGACCACCTATGCGACCGCGGCGCTGTACGGCCCAACCCCGGTCGAGGAGGCGATTCACCGCTGTGAAGAGATCGCCGCGGCAGGGCTCGGCGATCGCCAGGCCGAGGGCCTCGTCCTCGCCGCGCTCGCACAGCTCCGAGCGATGGACGGCGATATCGAAAGCGGTCGCAAACTCGTCGCGGAGGCCCGCGCGCTCCATGAGCGTTCGCCATTCGGCGGATTCCTCGACGGGAAGATCGAGGACCAACGCGCCATCCACGCCCGCCGCGGCGGCCTCGCGAACAAAGCGCGCCGGGCCGTAGCGATGGATCGGGTTGAAGTAGGTAAAAAAAACGAGGGGGAGGCGCAGGCCGCGCCGCCGCAGGGCGCGTACGGAACGGAGGAGGCCGCGCAGCGTGGTCCCCGCGCGCAGGGCGCGTTCCGCGGCGAGCTGGTTGACGACCCCGTCGGCCAATGGATCGGAGAACGGCACGCCGAGCTCGAGGACGTCCACGCCGGCGCGCTCCATCTCGAAGGCGAGCTTCTCCGTCGCGCGAAGGCTCGGGTCGCCCGCGGTGATGTAGGCGACGAACGCCTTGCGCCCGTCCTTTCGGAGTCGAGCGAACGCGGCGTCGACGCGGTTGGGATGGGAAACGGGCATGGTCGGTGATTCGCAGGCCGCTTATCTCTCCCAGCCTTGGTTGTGCGAGAGCGCGGTTCGGCATTCTGCCTCCGGAAGGAGGCGGAATGCGAGGCTGAGTTTTCGCGGCGCGTTCGCGCGGGCGGACTCCCCAATGGTGGGCGATGAAGGATTCGAACCTCCGACCCTCCGCGTGTAAGGCGGACGCTCTTCCGCTGAGCTAATCGCCCGATGCCCGCGCCGAAGGTAGGCCGGGGAAACGTTTGCGGCAAGGCCGCGTCTTGATTCGCGCGAGGGTTTCTGGTGTGTTCAGCGCCTCTATGACGTTGCACTGGGTCGATTACGCAATCGTCCTCATCCCGTTCCTGATCGTGCTCGTCGTCTCGTGGAGCACGCAGCGTTACATGAAAAGCGTGGCGGACTTCATGAGCGCGAGCCGCTGCGCGGGCCGCTACCTGGTGTGCACGGCCTCGGGCGAAGCCGGTTTCGGGGCGATCAGCGCGGTGGCGATTTTTGAGTACATCACCAAGGCGGGGTTCGCCATCGGCTGGTGGAACACGTTGAGCGCGCCAGTCGGACTGCTGATCACGCTGACCGGTTTCGTGGTCTACCGGTACCGGGAAACGCGCGCGATGACGCTCGCGCAGTTTTTCGAGATCCGCTACAGCCGCGGCTTTCGCGTGTTCGCGGGAATCATGGCCTGGGTCTCGGGGATCGTGAACTACGGGATTTTTCCGGCGGTCGGCGCGCGCTTCTTCGTCAGCTACTGCGGCCTGCCGCAGAGCGTGCCGCTCTTCGGGAATCCGGTGCCGACATTCGCGGTGCTCATGTTCGTTTTCATCGGCTTCGCGCTGTTCCTGACCCTGATGGGCGGCCAGCTGACGATCATGGTGAGCGATGCGCTGGAAGGGCTGCTGAGCGGCGTCCTTTACGTGGTGGTGGCTGTCGCCTTGCTCTGCCTGTTCGATTGGCGGGAGATCTCCGAGGCGATGTCGAGCGTGCCGAAGGGGCAATCCATGCTCGATCCCTTCGACACCGCGGCGGCCACGGACTTCAACATCTGGTACGTGCTCATCGGGATTTTCAGCATGATCTACAATCAGATGGCGTGGCAGGGCGGACACGCTTTCCGTTCCTCGGCGGCGAATCCGCATGAGGCGAAGATGGGAAACATCCTGGGCAGCTGGCGGGGCGTCGCCCGCGGCGTGATGATCACGCTGCTCGGGATCTGCGCCTTCACGTACATGACGCACCCCGACTTCGCGTCGGGCGCGGCGGCGGTGAACGCGCAGCTCCAGACGATCGACAGCGCGCAGATCCAGAACCAGATGCGCGCGCCGGTGGCGATCGCCCATCTCCTGCCGATCGGGGTGAAAGGCGCCTTTGCCGCGATCATGTTCTTCGCGATGATCGCCTGCGACGGGTCCTACATGCACTCCTGGGGAAGCATCTTCATTCAGGACGTGATCCTGCCTTTCCGGAAAAAGCCGTTCACTCCGAAACAACATATTCGCCTGCTGCGCTGGTCCATCGCGGGGGTCGGCGTCTTCGCGTTCTTCTTCGGCCTCTTCTTTCATCAGACGGACTACATCCTGATGTTCTTCGCGATCACGGGCGCGATCTTCCTCGGCGGCTCGGGCTGCGCGATCCTCGGCGGGCTCTACTGGAAACGCGGAACGACCGCCGCCGCGTGGGCCGGCATGATCACCGGGTCGAGCCTCGCCGTGGGCGTGATCATGCTCCAGCAGGTTTGGACGCAGATCCATCCCTGGCTGACGCGCGTCGCGGCGCAGATCTTGGGCCCCGGCGCGCGAGACTACCTTCTCGCTCACGCAGCGAAGTTCCCCGTGAACGGGCAGGTGATGTATTTCTGCGCGATGCTCGCGGCGGTCGTGGTGTACGTCGTCGTTTCGCTCCTCACCTGCCGCGCGCCGTTCAACATGGATCGGATGCTCCACCGCGGAAAATACGCCCTCGAAGGCGCTTCGCCCGAAACGGCGAAACGCCGGTTCACCTGGGGAAGCCTCATGGGCTTCGACCGCGAGTTCACGCGCGGCGACAAGCTCATCTCGGCGAGTTTGTTCGCGTGGAGCATGTTCTGGTTCGCCGTATTCGTCGTGATGACGCTCTGGTATCTCCTCCGCCCGTGGCCGCTGCACGTCTGGTCCACCTATTGGCACATCAATCAGGTCGTCGTGCCGTTGCTGATTGGGATCGTGACTACGGTCTGGTTCACCTGGGGCGGCACGCGGGATCTCATCCGTCTCTTCCGCGTCCTGCCGACGGTCAAGCGCGATGCGCGCGACGACGGCACCGTCGCCGGCCACCGCAACCTCGACGAGACGCCCGAGACGGAGAAGGCCTGAGCCCACGAAAAGAGGCTGACGCGCAGGAGCGGCTGTGCTACCCAGTCGGGAATGGCGAACGGTCCGGAGAAGTTTTTCGTTTTTGCCGACGACCGTCAGGTTTATGGCCCCGCGGACGTCTCGCTCCTCCAGGAATGGGCTCGGCAGGGTCTGGTTTCGCCGGAGACGTGGGTGTTCCATGAAGGATCGGACACTTGGGCGCGCGGCAAGGGGATTGCCGTTCTCAACGGATTGCTGACGGCGCCGACGCCGAGCCCCGAAACGCGGGCGGGCGGCGTCGGGCTCCGCGGCGGACAGCTTCGCCGCATCCGCCTTTTCGCGGAGATGACGAACGAACAGGCCGAGGCTTTCGCGGGGATGCTCGAGCGGGTCCAGGCGCGCGCTTTTTCGCCGATCGTGCGCCAGGGCGAACATGGCGACGCGATGTTTCTGCTTTTGGAAGGGGAAGCGCGCGTCTCGATTCGCACGCAGGGGAAGGAGGACACGATCACCATGCTGGGCGTCGGCGATTTCTTCGGCGAGATGGCGCTGCTCGACAGCGGGCCGCGTTCCGCCGACGTGGTCGCGAACCGGGACTGCGTCCTCCTCAAGCTGGCGAAATCGAACTTCGACCGGATGATCGCGGAAACGCCCGAGATCGCCTCGCGATTTCTCCTCGCCATGAACCGGTTCCTTGGCGGCCGCCTGCGCGCCACAAACGAACGTTTCGCGAAGGCGCAGCAGTTCGCGCGCGGCGCGAGCGGCCAGATCGCCGCGCCGTCGCCCGCGGCGATGCAGTGGAAGAAAGGGTTTTGACGCGCGGGGCCCAAATCCACGGATACGCCCCATTTTCCGAGAGCAACCCTCCTCATCAACCATGGAGGATCGGGCGGGTGGGGCGTGTCGAGATTCCGGACTCCCCACACGAAGGGTGTGACGGCTCGGCCGGCGGCCTCGCCCTACCTTCCGCGGTCCACGCTTGAAGAAAATCCGCTCGGCCGCGGATCATGCCGAGATTCCCGACTTCCCATGAGAAGGGTGCGACGGCTCGGCCGGCGGCCTCGCCCTGCCTCGATCTGGGCACGGGGGAAATCATCCCGAACTCCTCACAGATGCGCAGCTCGGCCGGCGGCCTCGCCCTCCCTCGCTTCGCGATGA
>JABWAM010000201.1 GCA_013360985.1 Verrucomicrobiia bacterium
CGTTTGGAATCTCTTCACGCGAGCGGCGCCTTCGGCGCGCGCGCACTCGCCGCCGCGAAGCCGTTCGGAGCGCTCCCTGGCGCGACCGATCCCGCGTATCAACTCGGGATCGTGCTTCCCGTCTATACCGAGGTGCGCCTGATCCCGATCGCTCTCGCCTCAACCCACGGGAACTCCGATGCGCAGTGGTTGATTCATCGCGTAAATCATCTGCCTTCTTATACGCAGCAGGGGCTCGGCGGGCTCGATCCCCAATGCTTCTACTGCATTCAACTTCGGACATGGGAAGACGCCGCCTTTCGGCAGGAGGGGATCTCCTGGCTGACGGCGGTGGATCCGATCACGGGCGCCCGATTGCATCCCTGCATCCAACGCGGATCCGGCGGGCCGGGAACGGGAGGAGTGCCCTATGCGCATTGAACGCGGCGCGTCCTTCTCCTCGCGCGGCGTCGGGCGTCCGCCCTTTTTTCCGCATGCCGCGCGGCGCGGACAGGCGCTCGCCGAGTTGACGATCGGGTTGATCGCCTTCGCGGTGTTGTTTCTCGGACTTCTGATCGTCGGCGAGGTTGGGCGCGCCCGCCTCGCGGCGATTCTCGAAGCGCGAGAGCGCGTCGGGCCCGTGGCGCTGAACGGGTTTCTCGTCGGCAGCCCGACTTTTTACGGCGCGGTCGGCGACGATCTTCAGGCGAGGGTGCTTTCGGTCGCCGAAGATCCCATTGCCTACGGCGAGTATCGCCCGAACGCCTGGCCTTATATGCAAGACAATCTGGTGGCGCCGCTCCAGAGCGGAAGCCTCATCGGGGCGTTTCTCCTCGCCGAAGCCGATGCGGCGCGGAGCGTGACGAACTACGAGTTTTTGGTTCGCATGGGCGTCGGCGCATCGGACCTCACGGTCCGCCAGCCGGTTGCCCTCCCGATCATGCGGAGCTTTCCATAGCTTCCCGCGAAAGATCGAGGCGAAACTTTGACTCAGAGGCGGATGAACGTTAGACTTTCCACGATGTGGCGCGCATCCCCTTTCATCCTTGGAGCGCTGGCGTTCGGATTTTTTTGCGTCGCTGGGACGGCTTCGGGTGCTTCGCGCAATCGCGCGCGAACAGCGGTGCTCACCGTGGATACGAATACAACCTTCAACTTTCTGCCTCCGACGCCCAAGGCGACGGAAGTGGAAAAGGAGACGCCTCCCGCGACCAATTCGCCCGTGCGCTTGAAGCGGCTTTCGCAGGACGACGCGCCGACACGCGAACAGGTGCTTCAAACCGTGGGCGGCAAGCCGGGAGAAAAGGAGGCGGATCAAGCGCAAAGGCCCAGCCGTCAGCGCGACCTTGCAGCGACCGAAGAGCGACAGAAGATCATCTCTGCGATTCCGCTGCTCCCCGCGGAAACGCCGCAGGAGGAAAAAAAGGAGAAAACGCTCTGGATCACCGCGAAGCCCGCGCAAGATTCCGTCCATGAAGTCGCGGCGCCTCGCGCGTCGTTCGATGCTTGGATCCTTCAGCCTTCGCCAAACCGCGCGGCGTGGGTGGCGTCGCCGGACGAGGCGCCCTTCGATCGCGCGCGGCCGAGCGCGCCGTCACGCGAGAAACCCGAGCGCATCGGTTCGCCGTTCGATCTCGGATCCGCATTGAGGCCCGCTCCGAACGAGAACGTCGAATCTCGAGGGATCCTTTCTTCGGCGCCGCTCGAGCTGCCGCTTTTCGGCGACGGTCGAAATGCGAACAAGGCTGCCGCCGCGCCGCCGCGAAGTCTGCCTTCGGTCGCGATCACGCCGCCGCCCGCGGTGGTCTCCAAGCCGCCGCCGGTTCCATCGAATCCGTTTTCCGATGTCGAGTTCGCGCGCGATTCTCCTTTCGCGCCTCGGCCGGTGACAGCGCTTCCCTCTGTCGGCGTTGCCGCCGCGGCGAGAAAATCCTCCGATTTCGCTCCGCGCCCCATTTTCGCGTCACCCCCTCTCAAGGAGGCCAATCTGCCGCCGAAACGGAGCCGCGAAGAGATTGTCAGCGAGAAGTGGGAAAAATATTTTCAGGAGCGCAAGCGCGGATTTTGACGTGAAATCTCCGCGTCAGGCGGAGGGAGAGGCGTCTCCAGGACTTGGAGTCGCGGCGGCCGCGTCGGCTCCCGAAATGAGGGTTGCCCGTGGAGTGAGGTTGATGCCGACGGATCATTCACGGGCTGCGCATGACGATTTCGCGCGGCGCCAGTTTAGTCCCGGGAACGCTTGAGGCCGCGGCCGCCGCGGCCGCGGAACGTGAGTTCCGCGATACCGGATTTGTCGAGTTCGCCAAGCCCCACGCGTTTCATTCGGGCGTACTGGCGCGCCGTCGCGGCCGCAAGCGGAAGCCGGAGCCCTTTTTGGCGGCCGAGGACGAGGGCGATGCTCGAGTCCTTCGCCGCGTGCGCGGCGGAAAAGTAGCATTCGTGCGCGCGATGCTGCATGTCGGCGCCGTCGGTTTCGAGCACGCGCGAGTTCGCGCCGGTTTGCGAGAACACCTCGCGGAGCAGGTCGAGATCGAGCCCCAGGGCTTCCCCGAGGGCGAGGCCTTCGGCGAGGCCGGCGGTGTTGATGTTCATCACCATGTTGACGAGCGCCTTCACCTGCGCCGCGCGGCCCGCGGAGCCGATCCAACGCGGCGCGGGGCTGAGCGCCTTGAGGAGCGGCAGGAGCGCGCGGAACGTGGCGCGCTCTCCGCCGCACATGAGCGCGAGCGTTCCCTGGCGCGCCTGAGGGATGCTGCTGGCCATGCACGCCTCGATCGCGCGCGCCCCGGCGCGACGAGCGAGCCGCTCGATTTCGAGATGGACGGCAGGAGTGATCGTCGCGCAGTTGATGAAGGACCGCCCGCGCGCGCCGCGCAGGAGGCTATCACCCCGAGGGGCGAAGATCGCGCGCATCGCGCGATCGTCGCTGACGACGGTGAGGATGATCCGCGCGCGTTCCGTGACGCCCGCCAATGTGGGAGACGCCTGCGCGCCGAGTTCTTGGGCGAGCGCCCGGGCGGCGTCCGGACGCGTGTCGTGGATCGCCGCAAGAGTAAATCCGCATTCTTTGAGGCGGCGGGCCATATTCGCGCCCATGCGTCCGACGCCGACGATGCCGAGAGGGGTTGCGCGGGCGATCATATGAGAAGGTCAAGCAAAGGGATTGTGGGTCAGCTCCAAAGCGACGGTGGTTGCGGGGCCGTGCCCCGGACAGAGGAGCGTTTCGCGTGGGAGGGTCAGCAGTTTCTCGCGTACGTTCTTGCGGAGGCGCGCGTAGGAAATTTGTCCGCCGCCCATCGAGCCAGCGAAGATCGCGTCGCCCACGATGGCAACCGGGCCGGGCCAGGAGGGATGTCCCGTGAGGATCCAGGAGAGGTGTCCCCGGCTGTGTCCGTCGGTCAGGCGCGCGCGGGCGCGCAGGGCGCCCGCGGAAAATTCCGCGCCCTCCTCAGCGAGGAGGGCTTCGGGGAGGGGCTCGCCTTTGGGGGCGACGACGCGAAGGCCAAACTCTCGGGCGATGGCGGGCAAGGCGGCGACATGATCTTCATGCGCATGCGTCACGCACAGGAGAACCGGGGTGAGGCGATGGGCCGCGGCGGCGGCGCGCACCGCCTGGGCGTCGGTTCCCGCGTCGAAGAGGATCGCCTTGCGCGAGGAAGGATCGCCGATCAGCCAGGAGTTGACGATCATGTCGGCGTAACGGCTCGGGATCTGATGGACGTCCGGCCAGCGCGCGGCGTCGAGCGGGCCGGGGTGATAGCGACCGGCGGCGAGGTCCGCGAGCGCTCCCGGACGCAATCCGAGGGCGACGGCGAGACTGCGGATCGCGTTCTCCTCCGCCTTTTCGCCGTCGAGAATGGCGGCGACCCGCGCGGCGCTCAGGCCGCTCACCGAGGCGAGCTTGGAAGGATCGAGCCCGGCGCCGCGCGCCGCCTTGCCGAGGAGGTCGGTCCAGGAATCTTCGAGCGGGAGAGGGAGAGGGATCATCGGCGGGATCGCGAAAACTCTTCGGGAGGAATCATGCCTTCCAAGGTGGAGCAGCCTTCGTCGGGAATCAAACGCGAGCTTGGGGAATAGGCGAGTTCGGGTTTTCGCGCGCGTCCGAATGAGACGGCGCGAAGCGCCGGAGGCGCAGGCTGTTCGCGACGACGCAGATGTCGCTGAGCGCCATCGCGAGGCCGCATACCATCGGGTTGAGCATCCAGCCGGTCCACGGCCAGAACGCACCCGCCGCGAGCGGGATGGCGAGCGCGTTATAAAAGAAGCTCAAGAAGAGATTTTGGCGGATGATGCGCATCGTGCGGCGGGAGAGTTCGATCGCGTCGGGCACGCTGCCAACGCGGTTCCGGAGCAGGGTGACGTCGGCGGAATGGATCGCGACATCCGTGCCGCCGCCCATCGCAAAACCGAGGTTGGCGCGGGCGAGCGCCGGCGCGTCGTTGATGCCGTCGCCGGCCATGCCGACGCGGCGTCCCTGAGATCGGAGTTCGGCGACGAGTTCCGATTTGCGCGCGGGATGCGCGCCCGCGATCACGCGTTCGATGCCGAGGCCGCGGGCCACGGCGCGCGCCGTCTCCTCCCGATCTCCCGTGACCATGGCGATTTCAAGACCGAGACGGCGCAAGCGTTGGATGGCGGACGCCGCGTCGGCGCGCGGCGCATCGG
>JABWAM010000202.1 GCA_013360985.1 Verrucomicrobiia bacterium
GAGGCGGCGAATGCGGCGGACGACGTCGAGGGCGCGCGCGCGCAGGGGGCGACCGCTGAGTCCTCCCTCTTCCGATCGCCCGCGCGCGTCGGCGGGGAGCGCGTCGCGCGACACGGTCGTATTGGTCGCCACGATCCCCGCGAGACGATGGGCCAGGCATTGCTCCACGACGGCGTCGAGTCCTGGATCGTCGAGATCGGGAGCGATCTTGAGCAGGAGCGGACGACGGCCTTGGTTCCGCTGTTGGAAGCGATCGAGGATTTCGGCGAGCGAAGCGCTCTCTTGGAGCTGCCGCAGGCCGGGAGTGTTCGGAGAGCTCACGTTGATCACGAAGTAATCGGCCAGATCCTGGAAGGCGTCGTGGAGCGCGACATAGTCTTTGACGGCATGCGCCGTCGGGGTCTGGCGGTTCTTTCCCAAATTGATTCCGAGAGGAAAGGGCGGCCGGCGTCCGCTTTCGCGCAGGCGCAGCAGGCGGGCGCGAGCCGCGGCGGCGCCGCTGTTGTTGAAGCCCATCCGGTTGATGATCGCCTCTTCGCGAACGAGGCGGAAGAGCCGAGGGCGCGGATTGCCCGACTGAGGAAGCGGGGTGATCGTGCCGACCTCGACGAAGCCGAATCCCAGCGCATGCCAAAAGGCGACGAGTTGCGCCTCTTTGTCGAAGCCCGCGGCCAGCCCGAGCGGCGTCGGAAAATCGAGTCCGAACGCGCGTACACGGAGGGAAGGCGCCTCGACGCGCTGACGCGCAGCCAGCCCGCGAAGAACAAACGGCAGGGATTGCGCGGCGCCGAGGAGCGCGAACGCGGCGCGGTGCGCCGCCTCCGGAGGGAGGCGAAAGGCGAGGGGGCGAAGGAGTTTCCAGGCGGAAGCCATGGGTCAAGCGGCGGCGTCGCCCAGACGGCGGAGTAGGTCGTATCCGTAAAATCCGGTCGCATGACCGTCCGCCCATCGAATTTGCAGGGCGTAACCCCCGACTTTTTCGATCTGCGCGACCTCGAAGCTCGCGGGGGAGAGAGAGGGGGGCGGTCCGCGAAGGCGCCGCCCCATCACGTCAGTCTCGCCCTGGCATGCCGCGCACGGGCAGGCGCGGCGGAGACGCTCGAGCGGGATGAAGCTCTCGCCGCCGTCTTCCCAAACCACCGCGAGCTCACCGGGGAAAAGATCAACGCGGGAGGGCTGCATGACTCTCAAGATATCCGTTGGAGAGCATGCCGAGCAAGATTGCTCCCGCGATGATGCGATACCAGGCGAAGGATTCGAACGTGTGCGATTGGACGTAGCGAATGAGCCACGTGACCACTCCGTAGGCGACGACGAAGGAGACGACGAGCCCCACGACGATGAGGAGCGCCATGTCGGCAGTGAGGTCGTGCCGATGCTTCCAGAGTTCGTAAGCGGCCGCGGCGGTCATCGTCGGCGCGGAAAGGAGAAAGGTGAACTCGGTCGCCGCGCCGCGGCTCATGCCGACTGCCAGACCGGTCATGATCGTCGCGCCCGAACGCGAAACGCCGGGCCAGAGAGCGAGGCATTGACCCAACCCGACGGCCAGGGCGAGCCGCCAGGGGAGACGATCCAGGTCGTGGACGCGGACGGGAGGCTTGAGCCCCTCGATGAGGAGGATCACGATCCCGCCGCCGATCAAGGCCCACGCGATTGTGTGCGGCGAAAACAGGTGCGCCTGGATCCAATGGTGGGACAGCATCCCGGCCAGCATCACCGGAAAAAAAGCAACGAGGACCTGCAATCCGAGGCGAACCCCTCCGTCGGAATAAGAGGGGGCGCCGGGAATCACCGCGAAGAACCGATGGCGAAACAGCCACCACACCGCAGCGAGCGCGCCGATTTGGATCGCGACCGTGAAGAGTTCCGAATCGAAATGGAGCAACCTCTCCGCGACGAGCAGATGGCCGGTCGATGAGATCGGCAAAAACTCCGTGAGCCCCTCGATGACTCCAAGGACCGCCGCTTTGACGAGTTCGATCGGTTCCATGCGAAACGGCGACTGAAACGCAACGTCGGAGAGAACGCCAACAAAAAGCGCGGCGGGTGACGCCTCCGAAGGCTGCCGGAGTCCAGCATGGGTCATTTTGACCAAATCAACCGGACTATTCGCGCGCGACCCGCGCTTTTCCCTTGCGGCGGCCGGGATGGACGCGCACGCTCTCCCCCCCGATTTTTAAGCACGGTTCCGGTCGCATGTATCTCAAGAGCATCACCCTCATTGGGTTCAAGAGTTTCGCAGAGAAGACCACGATGGAGTTCACGCCCGGCGTGATCGCCATCGTCGGGCCGAACGGATGCGGAAAGTCGAACGTTTCCGACGCGATTCGGTGGGTGTTGGGCGAGCAATCGGCCCGGGCGCTGCGCGGAGGCGAGATGGCCGACGTGATTTTCAATGGCACGGAGAGCGGGCGAAAACCGCTCTCGCTGGCGGAAGTGAGCCTGACCTTCGCCGACTGCAGAGAGGTCCTTCCGACGGGGCAGATCGCCGGAATGGAAACCAACTTCGACGAAGTGACGGTGACCCGTCGGATTTTTCGCGACGGGAGGTCGGATTATTTCATCAATAAAACGCCGTGCCGGCTCCGGGACGTCCAATCGCTGTTCATGGACACCGGCATCGGCCGATCCTCCTACTCGATCATGGAGCAGGGGAAGATCGACAAAATTCTCTCGTCGCATCCCGAGGACCGCCGGTCGGTGTTCGAAGAGGCGGCCGGCATCACGCGCTACAAATCGCAGAAACGGGAGGCCCTTCGGAAGCTCGAATACACCGAGGCGAACATGACGCGCCTCACGGACACGATTCGCGAGGTGAAACGTCAGATCGTCAGCTTGCAGCGGCAGGCGAGCAAGGCGCGGCGGTATCAGGCGCTGGCGGCGGAGGCGCGCCACCTCGATACGCAGGTTGCGCGGCGGCGTTACGAAGAGATTCAGGCGGCGTGCGCGGAGGTCCAGCGCGCGCTGAACGAAGCGCGCGGGGATCTCGCGAAGGGGCGCGACGCGATTGCGCTGGGCGAACGCGAAGTCGCCGCGTTGCGCGGGAGCGCCGAAGAGGCCGAGGCGCGTCGTCAGGCGGTCTTGCAGAAGCGGCGCGATTTGCAAACGCAGATCGAGCGATGCGAAGAGCGGATGCGTTCCACGAAAGAACGCCTCGGCGAGGCGCGTTCCGGAATCGAGACGGCGGAACGCGAGTCCGGCGAAGCGCGCGAGCGCCTCGCCGAAGCGCGCGCGCACGAAGCCGGTTTGCGTCAACGCCTCAACCTCCTCCATGCGGAACGCGAGCGGCGGCAGAGGGAGGCCGCGGCGTCGCGCGAGGAACTGGAAGCCGCCCTTGCTCTGGAGCGGGAGCGCGACTCCCTCATCCAGAGACGCCAGGATGAAGCCCTTCAGGCGGAGGGCGACCTGATCAATTGGCGCAACCAGGAAACCGTCCTCGAACGGCAACGTCAGGAATCGGCATTGGCGGCGCAGAAGCTCGCGGCGGAACGGACCGCGGCAGCCGAGCAGGAGCGGTCGCTCCAGCAGCGGCTCGAGGCGTTGCAGGCCGAGGTCGCGGCCTTCCAGCGGACCTTCGAGAGCAGCCGTCACGCCCTTTCGGGAGGCGAGGACGCCTTGCGCGAGGCCGATCAGAATTGCGTGGCGCTCGCGGCGGAGTTCGCCGAGACGCAGGCGGTGTTGTCGGAGCGACGCTCGCGGCGGGAGGTGCTGCGCCAGCTCCACGACACGTATGAGGGATATTCCGAAGGGGCGCGCGCCCTGTTGGGCGGTCACTTCGCGGAAGTGGACGCGGAGGTTCGGCGCGCGATCCTCGGCACCCTCGCGGACCTGATCGAGGTGGAACCGCGCTACGCGGTGGCCATCGAGGCGGGGCTCGGCGCGGCGCTGCAGGCGATCGTATTGGCTGACGCGAATGCGGCACTGCGGCTTGTGGACGCTCTCCAGCGGAGGAGCCTCGGGCGCGCGACTTTCGCGATCAAGGAAGAGGAGGAGGGATTGGGCGGGATGCCTTTCCAGGCGCGGGCGCGGCCGGATGGGGCGCTCTGTTGGGCGGCCGACGCGGTGCAGTGCGCGCCGCTCGCGCATGCCCTCGTCCGCAATCTCCTGGCGGACACGGCCATTGTTCCCGATGTGCGCGCGGCGCTCGATCTCCATCGCCGGGACGCCGGGTTGACTCTCGTGACGGTGGAGGGCGACGTGCTCGATCATCATGGAATCCTGAGCGCGGGTTCGGTGAAGTCGTTGCCGCTGCAGGTGCTTGGGCGCAGGAACGAGATCGTGGCGCTCGACGCCGAGATCGCCGCGCGGGAGGCGCGCTTCCGCGATCTCAGCGCGAGGAAAGGCGATTGGGAAGGCCGCCGCGCCGCCGCGCGCCAGGCCGTCGGCGATCGTCAAACGGAGATCCGCGCGCGCGCGACGGATCTTTCCGGGAAGCAGGCGCTTCTCGCTTCCCTTCGCGGCGAGGCGCGCGACGCGGGTTCGAAGATCGCCGCGATCGATCTCGCCTCCCGGGAGATGGAGCAGCGGCGCGCCGAAATTTCCGCCGAACAGGACCGCGGGCGGGCGGCGGTCCTCGCCGCGCAGGAGCGCCAGGGC
>JABWAM010000203.1 GCA_013360985.1 Verrucomicrobiia bacterium
TGACCTCGGCGCTCCCCGCAGCGTGGCCTGAAGCGGCCGCCGCGCGGCGGCTCGGCGCGCGCCGCGAAAAAAGCTGGGACACGCGGCGGGCGCCTTCCTTTGCTTACGGACCAGGCGGGATCTCGGTTATCGTGATCCGGCGAGGCGCGAGACCCACCGCGTGAGAGACACGTCAGGAAGCGAGCCAGCCGCGCGGCGTCGGGTTACAATCGACGCCACGCCTCGCCGGCGCCCTACCCTGCGAGCGAACCCCTCATGAAGATCACCTGCCAGTCCTGTCAATCGAAGTACACGGTCTCGGACGAGAAGGTCCAAGGCAGAACCGTCAAGATCAAGTGCCGGAAGTGCGGGGCCACGATCCTCGTGAACAGCGCCGGCGCCACCAACGGCGGGGTCGCTGATCCGGTCTCGTCGGCCCCCAGCGCGGCGGACGGCGCGACGGAAGCCGCGCTCGACGCGAAGCTGGGCGAGGCGGATTCCGCCGATCTTCCCGTGCCGGTCGCCGATCTCATGGCGCGCTACGTGGGGAAGAGTTTTTCGATCGAGGGGTTGGGAAAACTCGCTCCGACGGCGCTCGAGATGAAACGGGCGATCGTGAAATACGGGCGCGCCGTCGCGCATACCGAGCGCATGGCGCGCCACATCGCCCGCGTATTGGGCGCGCGCCCCTACGACCTCGAGATGTCCGTGGACGAAACCGACAACCCGACGACGCTCGTGGAGCATCTCTTCGTGGGGTTGGAGCTCAAGCGCCGCGGGATTGCCGCGCAAAGCCTCGCCTTGCGTTTTCTCGGCGAATTCCAAAAGGGCGTGGACTATATCGGCGACCTCGCGGCGTTCGAGAAGAGTTTCCGGGAGCAGTTCGCCGTCGCCCGCTACTGCGGCCCTTACAAGATGAGCATCCACTCGGGGAGCGACAAGTTCTCTATCTTTCCGATCATCGGGCGAATTGCGGGCGATCTCGTCCACGAAAAGACGGCGGGCACGAGCTACCTCGAGGCGCTCCGCGTGGTCGCGCGCGCCGACGCCCGGCTCTTCCGCGAGATCTGGGCGTTCGCCCTCGATCGCTTTCCGACGGATCGTGCGACCTATCACGTCGTCGAGAAGCTCACGACGCTCCCCGATCTCGGGACGCTGTCCGATGCGAAGCTTGAGACGCTCTTCGAGAACAACGACGGACGCCAGCTTCTCCACGTGACCTTCGGTTCCGTGCTCAACGAGAAAGACGCCGCCGGCGCGCTCCGCTTCAAACCGCGCTTCTTCCAAGTCCTCCGCGAGCAGGAGGAGATGTACGCGCAAGTCCTCGAACGCCACTTCATCCGCCACATGGAGAGCCTGGGGATGGCGAAGAGGTAAAAGGCAGGAAGCGGCGGGTTGCCTCGGATCAACTCTCGGGTCGAAGCAGCGCGTCCACGGCGCCCTTCGCGTCGTCGAGGGGGATCGCGTCGAGGCAGGCGCGAGGTTTCGTCCAGTCGCAGTGCGCCACGCCGCGGTCGCGCGCGCAGGGGCAATCGCGGACAAGGACGACGTGGCGCACCGCCCAGGGGAACCAGTTGCGCCAGCCGGTCGGGCCGAAGAAGCTGAGGGTGGGAACGTTTTGCGCGGCGGCGAGATGCATCGGAGCGGAATCCACGCCGACGAAAAGCCGCGCGCGTTTCACGAGCGCCGCCCATTGGAGGAGCGTCAGCTTTCCGCGGAGGTCGAAGGGATCGCCCGCGCCGGCGGCAAGCATTTGATCGGTCCAATCGGTTTCCCGGCGGTCGGGCCCGCAGGTCAAGACGACGGGCAGACCGCGCTGCGTTTGGATCCAGGCGAGGAGTGCCGCGAAGCGTTCGGCGGGCCAACACTTCCAGAGCCAGCGCGAGGTCGGGTGCGCGACGACGAAAGGGCGGTCATCGGGCAACCCCGCGGCGCGAAGAGCCGCTTCCGCGGCGGCGGCGTCGGCGGGCGAGGGGAAGACTTCCATGCGCGGGTTTGGGCACGGAATTCCGGCATGGGCGAGAACGCCGAGGTTTTTGAGCACTTCGTGGAGATCGGGGTCGCGGCACGGCGGCGCGAGATGGGTGTAGAGGCGGCGTTTTCCCGCGAAACCTTTTCCGTCGGGGTGATAGGCGAGGCGATAGCGCGCGCCGCTGAGGCGGGAGATCCACGCGGGGCGATCTCCGCTCGTGAGGTCTACGGTCATGTCGAAACGCGCGGCGCGGATCGCGCGAAGAAACGCGTGTTCGCCGGCGAGCCGCGCCCGCCAGCCGGTCTTCATCGCCCGGCGCGGGAAGACGTGGATGGCGGCGAGAAACGGGTGATGGGCGAGAACGGGCGCGCTCTCATCGTTGACGACCGCGTGAATTTCGGCGTCGGGAAAGGCCTGGTGCAGCGCGCGGACACAGGGCGTGGCCAGGAGAACGTCGCCGATATGCTTGAGCTTGATGATGCCGATGCGTCGAACACCGGGGAAACGCGCGGCGGGAGAGGGCGTTTCGGGAGTCACGCGAGGAAGGATAGCCGTTCGGTGAAAACCGCCGCAATCCGTCATTCCAGAACGAGAGGTAAAAGCCGCGGGTCAGCGATAGCCGAACGGAGTGATCTGCGCGGGCGCGACCTGCTCCGAGGAGAGGAGTCGAGCGAGCGTGGCGACGACGCTATAGCGGCTCCACGGGAGTTCGTCGGCGAGATGTTGGAGCGAGCGCGGCGCCTCGGCGAGTTTGTTCCAGATCGCTTCGGCGCATTCCTTGAGGTCTTCATGCGGCCAGTCGAGGCGCGAATGCACGCGTTTGAGGCAGGTTTCCGCGTCGAGGCCCAATCTCGGCTCGATCGCCTGCAACTCGTCGCGTTGATGGGCCGCGTGGAGGACGAACTCGTTGATGTCGGGGAGATCGAGAGTCGCTTCGACGATCGGCAGTTCGCTGAGGCGGCTGAAGCCGAAGTGCCCCTTCGGCGGCGACTGAAAGAGCTGGAGGAGCGCTTCGCGGCCGAACAGGTGTTGATACCGCGCGGAAACAGGCTGGCCGTTGACGAATGCGAATTCGCCGATCGTTTCGGATCCGACGCCGCGAATCTGCATCACGCCATGCTGATGCGAAAAACCGATGGTCTGGAAGACGGTGGGAAGATCGAAGAAGTCGAGGTTTCCCGCAAGCTCCCTCGCGTTGCTGTAGAAGTGAAGCTGCAGCGTGGTTTTGTGAAGCCGGCTGCCGAGGACAATCGCGAGGTAGTGGCCGAACGCCGGAACGGTCGTGAGGAGATTTTTGAACGCCGCGCGATCAAACCGCAGGAGGGTCGCCACCTCCGGGACGCGCACCGAGGCGGTGCGCGGCATCTCCAGGAGGAGGCCGGTTTCACCAAAGATATCGCCCTTTGCGAGATAAGCCACCGTCGTGGGGTTCTCTCCCTCCGTGTCGGCGACGACGATTTCGACGGCGCCGTCGTTGATCACGAAGAAGGCGTCGCTCTCTTGGCCTTGAAGGTAGAGGACGGCGTCAGGACCGCAGGAAACGAGGCGTCCCTGTTTGATGATCATCTCGAAGTCCTTCGGGCTCATCCTCCGGCAAAAGGTAAAAAAATCGTCCACGATCGGCGCCGCGGAGAGCATCGCGAGCCGCGGAGGCTCGATTCGGGAGGCGGCATTTCCAGAGGTCATTGGGGAGGCGCGTCCTTTTTCCCGAAAAGCAGACGCAGGCGCGGCGCCTGGTCGCCCGTACCGGCGAAGCGCGCCTCACCGGAGCCGCGTCCGACTTCGAGGATCCAGCCATGATGGAGAGCTTCCTGCGGACGCTCGCGCGCGAGTTCGGCGAGTTGGCGGAGTTCGGGGAGAACGTCGAGGGCGATCTTTTTGGCGGATGCGTCGGGCAAACGAAACGCGCTGCGGTTTGGATTGGTTGCGTCGCACAACGGGGTGTTGTCGCGATCGAAACCGCCTCCGCCCGCGCCGTCGCGCGCCCAGGTTTTGGGTTTTCCGCCGTCGCGTGTGGCATATTTCCAATCCGTATCCTTTCGAAGGATCTCCCGCCGTTCCAGATCCCGCTTCATCGATCCGAAGAACATGGGATGGCCTGAAGAATCCTCGGCGCTGAAGCCCGATTCCTCGTTGCTCTCCGGATCGGTTTCGGCCCACGACACTCGGCCCCAAGGCGTCAGCATGCGGCGCACCTCGATGACGAGGTCGCGCGCGTCGTCGGAGACTTTGATCGGCGTGATTTCGAGCACGGCGGAAACGCAGCGATCCAATTGGCGCAGAAAGCGCCGGGCGAGTTCGGCGTCGCGCGCGAGAAACTCGACGCGCAACAAGGTCTTTGCCTTGCGGCGCGGGCCGTCGGCGGCGACCAAGTCGAACAGATCGTCGGCGGACCACGTCGCGGCTCCCCGCGCCCCCGCGTCCCAGCGCGAAACGCCTCTTCCCCATCGGGGGAGCGTCCGTCGCGACGGGTCCGGATCCGCCTGCGGAGAAATGACCAGGCTGGTGAAGATATTGTTTCCTTGGAGAGTGAGATCGCGCGTCGCGGGGCGAGCTTCCGCTTGGGGAGGAGATTTCTCTTCCGGACGCGGCGCGGGAGGCGGCGTGACGGCGGCGGATGGCGGCGGCGCGCGCGCGGGTTCG
>JABWAM010000204.1 GCA_013360985.1 Verrucomicrobiia bacterium
AACTCGGTGGCCGCCTTGCGCGACAGGCCGAACAGCAGGCCGCCGATGATCGTCGCGCCGGAGCGCGAGGTGCCGGGGAATACGCCGGCCACGACCTGCGCGATGCCGACCAGGATCGCGACCGTCCACGTGATCGCCGCGCGTTCGCCGAGCGCGGCGGCGCGCTTCGCGGCGAAATGTTCGGCCAGCAGCATCCACGCGCCGCCGAGGATCAATGCCCAGGCGATCGGCGTCACCGTCTCCGGCAGTTCCCAGCCCAGCGCCTTCACCGCGAGGCCGCCGATCGCGGTGACGCCGAACGCGACCGCGAGCTTGAAGGCATAGTCGAAGTTCTCCGGCTTGCGGAAACCGACCAGCAGGTTCCACAACCGTTCGCGGTAGATCGCCACGACCGCGAGGATCGCGCCGGCCTGGATCGCGGACTCCTCGACGCGCTCGACGCCTGCGCTCAACTCAAGGGCGACTTCGACCTCCACCTCCGGGGGAGCTGCTCCGCGGAAACTGCCGTCGAAATCCTCGATCGCGCGCGGCGCGGCGGATTTCTCACGCGCTGCCATCTCCACCCCTGGTGTCCCCCCGACGGCATGATCGCCGCCCTCCGCCCTCATGCGGTGGGACTCGCGCTGGAGACCGGCCGCCCCCCGAACCGCGAGATCTGCGTTACCAACAAAATCTTGATCTACCCGCTCGCGGGGCTCGCCGTCGCCGCGACGCGCACCAAAGGCCAGCAATGGGTCATGGGGCAAGCGCCGGAAATGGGGTTCACGTATGCCTCCGGAGATTCCGCGGAACTCGCGCGCGGCCTCCAACGCTGGCTGGACAATCCCTCCGCGCTGGAGGGTGCGCGCGGCGCGGCGCGGCGCGCCGCGGAGAAGGTCTTTTCCTGGAAACGAGAATCCCACAAGCTCCTCGCCGTCCTCGAAGGCGCGATGGCCTGACCGCGTCTCCGCGTGAAAATCCTTCTTCTCTCCGATCCTTTGATTCCGGTTCCCCCGATCCACTACGGCGGCATCGAACGGGTGATGTACGATCTCGCGGTCGAACTCCACCGCCGCGGACATGAAGTGGCGATTTGGGCGGGACCGAACTCCCGCTCCCCGGCCGTCCTACGAATTTTTGGGCGTAACGCCGCGCGAATCGGGCGCTTCGAATCTGCGTGGAACACGGCCCGGGTCGGATTCATGCTCGCGCTCGAAGCGCGGCGGTGGGATGTCGTTCACAATTTCGGCCGGCTCGCCTATCTCGCGCCGATCCTTCGCCGACGCGTCGCGAAGATCCAGACCTACATGCGGCGCGTGCATGCTCCCAATATCCGCGCAACGGCGCGCCTCGGCGCGCGCCATCTCGTTTTCACGGCGGTGAGCGATCACATCCGTCGCGGAGGCGAAAAGGGAGGCGGGAGATGGCGCACGGTCTACAACGGCGTCGAGATCGCCCGCTACACCTTTCGCGCCGAGGGAGACGCCGCGCGGGCGCCCTTCGCGTTTCTCGGGCGGCTGGAGCGCTGCAAAGGGGCGCATACGGCGATCGCGGTCGCCCAAGCCCTCGGGCGCGAACTGCGGATCGCGGGAAACATCTCGCATCTCCCCGAAGAGAGGGAATACTACGAAAAAGAAATCCGGCCGCTCCTCGACGGACGCAAAATCCGCCACATCGGCGCGGTGAACGACGAGGAAAAGAATCGTCTCCTCGGCTCCTCGGCCGCCCTGCTCTGCCCGATCGAGTGGGAGGAGCCGTTCCCCGTCGTTCTCCCCGAGAGTTTCGCCTGCGGCACCCCGATTCTCGCTTTCGCGCGCGGCGGAATGCCGGAAGGGATCCGCCATGGCCTCGATGGGTTCTCCTGCAAAACCCTCGACGAAATGATCGCGCTGGCCCGTCGTGTCCCGGATCTCGACCGTCGCGCCTGTCGCGAGGCCGCCGAACAACGCTTTTCCATCGGCGCGATTGCCGACGCCTACCTCGCCGTCTACGCCGAAGCGGCCGCTTCGGCGCGCTAATCAGATCTCGAGGCGGCCTCATGTCGAACTCCTCCGACCGCGTCCGCTCGCTCGATGCCCTCCGCGGAGCGCTCGCGTTCTACGTGGCCCTCCATCACGTCGGATTCCTCTACTCGGACTGGTGGCGCGCCGCGGGAAGCGTCCCCTGGCTTATCACGAAACTCACTGCGTTCGGGCATTCGGCGGTAATCGGTTTTTTTCTCCTTTCGGGCTTCGCGATCATGCGCGCGCACGGCGGCGACTCTCTGGATCGCGCCGCGCGGAATCGATACGCCCTCCGACGGGTGCGCCGCCTCTACGGCGTCTATCTTGGCGCGTTGTGCGTTACCGCGCTTCTTTATCTTGGCCACGGACGCCTCGCGCGCATCGCCCTCGAACTCCCGGCCAACCTGCTCATGCTCCAGGCGGGCGGCGACCCGTGGTGGCGGAAGCCCTACCTCGGAAATACGCCGCTTTGGTCCCTCTCTTTCGAGGCCGCCTACTACCTCCTCTTCCCGGCGCTCCTGCTCCTTGGCCGAAACTTCGGCATTCGCATCCTTGCGGCCGCCATCGCGGCCTGCGGCCTCCTCGGCATCGCCGGCGTCAACCTTGGCGGATGGCGCGACGCCTCGATCCTCGCGCTCCTCCCCATTTGGTGGCTCGGCGCTTGGCTCGCGACGCCGTCGTGCTCAATGCGGCGTTGGCGGGCGCCCTCCTGGCTCGCGGGCTACGGCCTCGGGCTCATCCCTCTGCTCTTTCGCTCAATCCCCGACCTCACCGTTCGCGACCTGACGACGGCGTTCGCGTTCCTGCCTCTCTTTGTCCGTCTGACGCGGAAAGAAAACGCCGCGTCCCGAAGCGCTCCCTCGCTCCCCCTGTTCCTCGGGCTTCTCCTTCTCCACGGGATCGGCGCGCAAGGTCTGCTCGGCGGGACGCATCCCTCCACACGCGGCGCCTTCGAACTCGCCTACCTCGCGGCGCCGGGGATCTTCGCCGGCGCCGCGCCCCTCATCGAAAACCTGGCGCGTCGTCCGCCCCTGCGCCCCCTCCTCCTCGGGCTTTGCGGGATTTCCTACGGACTCTATGCCGTCCATTTCCCGGTGCTCGCCTTTGGACGCGATCTCGCCGCCGCGCAAGGACTGTCTCCCGCAGCCGCGCTCGGGCTCGCGGGAGGCGGCCTGGTCGTCGCGCTGATCCTGGCGAAAATTCTCGAAGGCCCCTGGCACCGAACCTGGGTCGCATGGCTGGAACGCCGATGGCCGCGATGACTCCCTCGATCCCCAGAAACCGCTTTCAGACTCTCGACGCCCTGCGCGGAGTCGCCGCGCTCGGCGTCCTGTTTTTCCATATCACGCTCGTCTGCGACCTCTCTTCGGCGTCTCTCCTCATCCGTCTCTTTTACGCGGCGGGAAAGCTCGGCACCCTCGGAGTGGACATCTTCTTCGTGCTCTCGGGAATCTGCATCACCCTAGCGTTTCGCCGCACGGCCTCTTTTTCCGCCGGACGTTTCTTCCGTCGCCGCTGGGCTCGCCTCTGGCCCACCTACGCCTTTTCGGCGGTTTTGCTTCTGGCCGCAAATCTTCTCCTCGCGCGGCAGCCCTTCACCGGCGCGGGCGCCACGCTCGCCGCCAACTTGGTCTTCTATCCCGGTTTACCGGAGTGGGCGTGGGCGTTTCTCCCGCGGCAGGATTGGATCGTCCCCGTCTATTGGACGCTTGCATACGAAGCCCAGTTTTATCTCGTCTTTCCCGCGCTGGCCTTTGCCTGGCGCCGCTACGGCTTTTACCCCGCGCACTACACCGGGCTGGCGCTCAGCGTGACCGCCTACCTTCTCGACCCTAACGCCGGCCTTTTCCTCAACCGTTGGTTCCAGTTCCTTCTGGGCAGCCTCCTCTGCGACCTCTTCCACCCGATGCGCGAAGGGCGCCCGTTTCTCTGGAAGCATCTCCTCTATTCCAATCTCCTCGTCGCCCTGACCAGTCTGAGGGGATGGCGTTGGGAAGCCACGCTCCTCGCTCAAGCCCTCCTCCTTTTTGCGGTCGCCATGGAACGACGCGGAGCGCTCGCATTCCTCGAACGCCTCCTCGCGCGCGTGGGGATTTTCTCCTATTCCCTCTATCTCTACCACGGGACTCTGGCGCTCCTCGCTTCGGAGCTGATCGCCCGCGCCGGTTGGCGCCAAGGAGCAATCCACGCCGCGTTGACCGCGCCGCTCGCCTTGCTCCTTAGTCTTGCCGGAAGCTGGGCCGTGTTTCGCCTGATCGAACGGCGTTTTCTCTAGACGGGCGCATGCTTGGCGTGAAGATCTGGACTCGAAGCGCTTGGCCTATCGCGCCGTGGGCGGCGTTCCCGGCGCGGGAAGGGTGAAAGAGATCCCCGCGGCATCGAGCTGTTTCTTGAGTTCGGTGTTGAGCTCGTGCACAAGCGCGTTGTAGCCCGGCCAGTCTTTGTAACGCGCCCAGAAAATCACCTCGAGGTCCAGCGACCCGGCGTTGAAGCGTTTGAACGTGACCTGGTGCGCATCCACCTCTTTCCACTCCTTGAAGACCTGATCGAGGATCCGGATCGCCTCACCGACGCGATCGTGCGACGTCGCGGAAA
>JABWAM010000205.1 GCA_013360985.1 Verrucomicrobiia bacterium
CATTTCACGCGGCGCGAGTTTTTTGAGGTGGCCGCCGAAGCCGAACGCGCCGTCCCGCAGGTGAAGTTCTGATCCGCCGTTCCGCGGCGGTCGCGCGGCGAGTTCCGGAGTTCTTTCGCCATGTGGGAGCAGATCCAGGCGAACCGACGGCGTTCCCTCGTGTTGATCGGCGGATTGGCCGCGGTGTTGTTCGGCACGGGCTTCTTCACGGGCGAGGCGATTTTGCCCGGCGGAGGAGGATGGTTCGGCCTCGCTCTGGCAGGAGTGATCTTCGCGATTCAATGGGGAATCTATTGGGTCGGCGCCGAGTCGGTGGTATTGCACGGAATCGCGGCGCACGAAGTGACGCGCGAGGAGATGCCGCGCCTTCACAATGTCGTCGAGGAGATGCGCATCGCGGCGGGTTTGGAAGCCATGCCGCGCATCCTGCTGATCGCCGATCCCGCGCCGAACGCCTTCGCGATCGGACGCAAGCCGGAAGCCAGCGCCGTGGCGGTCACGACGGGATTGCTTCAGCGCCTGGACCGCGACGAGCTGCAGGGGGTGATCGCCCATGAGATCGGACATATCCGCAACCGCGATGTCCAGTTCCTGACGCTTGCGGCCGTCATGCTCGGCGCCATCGTCATCCTTTCCGACCTCGCGCTGCGGACGATGCGCCTCGGGCGAGCAGGGCGCACGCGCTCCGCCTCGCGCGGAGGCGGCCAGGCGCAGGTCGTTTTGCTGATCCTCGCGCTCCTTTTCGCGATTCTCGGTCCGCTCGTCGCCCAGATGCTCTATTTCGCCTGTTCGCGCCGGCGCGAATATCTCGCGGATGCGAGCGGCGCGCAGTTTACGCGCTATCCCGAAGGATTGGCTTCCGCGCTCGAAAAAATCTCGATGGCGTCGATGCCGGCGACCTTCGCGAATCGGACGACGGCGCCGATGTTGATCGTCAATCCGCTGCGCGCCGCGTCGGGGCGCGTCTCTCTTTTTTCGACGCATCCTCCCACCGACGAGCGCGTGCGCATCCTCCGGAGGATGGCCGGCGCCTCATTGGCCGATTACGAAGCGGCCTATGCCGCGACGCGCGGGAAGGGCGTCCTTGGCGCGCGCACGTTGGCGGAGGCGCCGCGGACCGAACGGCGGCCGGCCTCGACGGAAGGGCCGATTCTCGATTCTCTGACGGCCAAGAATACGGCGGCCGCCCTCAGCGGTTACGTCCCGGTTTTCTGCGGGTGCGGCCTGGAGACGCGTGTCCCGGCGAGTCATCCGCAATCCGCGATCCGCTGCATTCGGTGCGGCGCGCGCTTGCCTCTTCCCGCGGCTTCCTCGGCCGCCGCTCCCGCCGAATCGAGGGAGGCGTCCCCGACGGCGCCGCAAGAGCTGCAATTCCAACGGCAGTCGCGCGGTTGGGAGTCGTTCCGTTGCGCGTGCGGACGCGTGATGCAGATCAGCCCGGGTTTCCAAGGAACGCGCCTGCGCTGTTCACGCTGCGGAAGCCAGATCGAGGTGTTGCCGTGCGCGGCCTAGACGGGGTCCCCTCCCGCTCCCAAGAGGAGATCTTCGTCCGAAAGGTCGAAAGCGCCTGGTTCCCAAGGCATTGAGAACGGACCAGGAGATGACGCGGTCCTCCACCCTGTGTTCCTCGCGCATCGTTAGGCGCATCTTTTGGGCGACCCTCGCTCTCAATCTCGCCGTCGCGGGCGCCAAACTCTTCTTCGCAGCGCGGGCGCGTTCGCTCAGCATCTTTTCCGACGGGCTCCATTCCCTCATGGACGGCGGCTCCAACATCATCGCGCTCGTGGCGTTGCGCATCGCGAGTCGACCGCCGGACGAGGACCATCCCTACGGGCATCGCAAATTCGAAACGCTCGGCGCGATGGGGATCTCGGCGCTCCTCTGCCTTGCCGCATGGGAAATTCTGACCGGCGTCTGGGAACGCATCATGCATCCCGTGCGTCTCCCCGAGGTGGACTTTGGGGTGCTCGCCGGCATGTTCGGGCTCATGGGAGTGAACGTGGCGATTGCCCTCTGCGAGCGCCATTGGGGACGTCGGCTCCAGAGTCCGCTTCTCCTCGCGGACGCCGAGCACACGAAATCGGATGTGCTGGCGACCGCGCTCGCTCTCGTCGCGATGTTCGCCGCGTTTTTCGAGCAATACTGGATGGATCCCGTGTCCGCGGTCCTCATCGTCGGCCTGATCCTGGGGGCGGCCTACGGGATCGTTCGGGATTCGACGATGACGCTCAGCGACGCGCGACGGCTCGATCCGATGCCGATCCGCCTCTTGGTCGAAGGGATCGAAGGGGTGCGCAATTGCCACATGATCCGATCGCACGGCGCGCCGACGAGCGTTCACGTGGACCTCCATATCGTGATCTCCCCGCGATTGTCCGCTCAGCGCGCCTTCGAGATCGAGAACACCGTCACCGAGCGCCTCAAGCGGGCGTATCCGCAAATCGCGGAGGTGACCGTCCGCCATCAGACGCGCATGCCGACGTGAGACACCCCCGACGCGCAAGACAGCGAAACGTCAGGCGGCTAAATCCACGAGGCGGTACCAGTTGTCGCGCTGATGCGGCTCGTAGCCGAGGTCGGCGATCAGACGCCGCATTTCGGGCACAGTCATCCGCCAGGACGCTCCCGCCGACGACACCACGTTCTCTTCGAGCATAGTGGAGCCCAGGTCGTTCGCGCCGTACTGCAGCGCGATCTGCCCGATCTTCGGTCCCTGCGTGACCCACGAAGATTGTACGTTGTCGAAGTTGTCGAGGAAGATGCGGGCGATGGCCTGCGTCCGGAGATAGGCGTGCGCGCCGGCGGGCTTCACCCGGAGCTTGGTGTTTTCGTCCTGGAAGGTCCAACCGATGAAGGCGGTGAACCCGCCGGTTTCGTCCTGGAGATCGCGCAGGCGGCGGAGGTGCTCCAGGCGGTCCTCGGCGGTTTCCACGTGCCCGAACATCATCGTGGCGGAGGAGCGCAATCCGAGAGCGTGCGCTTCGCGCATGACGGAGAGCCAGGCGTTCGTGTCGCACTTCAGGGGCGCGATGCGCCGGCGGACGCGGTCCACGAGGATCTCGCCGCCGCCTCCAGGGATCGAGCCGAGCCCCGCGTCCTTGAAGCGGCGGAGGACCTCGCGCACCGGCATCTGGAATACTTCATGGAAATGGTTGAACTCCGGCGGCGAGAAGCCGTGGATGTTCACGGTGGGAAAGCGCTTGCGCAGGAAACCGAGCATGTCGAGATAGAAGTCGAGACCGAGCTTCGGGTGATGGCCGCCCTGCAGGAGGACCTGGTTGCCGCCGAGCGCGACGAGTTCCTCCACTTTTTGCCGCAGCTCGTCGTGGGTGATGACGTAGCTATCCGGATGGTTTTCGAGGCGATAGAACGCGCAGAACTTGCAGTAGACGTTGCAGACGTTGGTGTAGTTGATGTTGCGATCCACGAGGTAGGTGACGATCTCGTTGCCGCGACCGCCGTAGGCGTCGGCCTTCTTGAGGCGCCGGCGTTCATGGGCCAGCGCGCCAAGCTCGGGGAGCGGGAGTTGCGCTTCTAGCGCCAGCGCTTCCTCGACGGAGATGCGCGCGCCGTCGAGCACCTTTTGGGAGAGCGCATCGAGCGAGACGGAATGCATGGCGATCAATCTACGCGAGTTTATGCGCGTTCAAAAGGGATGAAACCGGACGATCGCGGGCCAGAAGTGGATCGCGAGATGCAGAAGGAAACAGGACTGAAAGGCGGCGACCAGATCGTCGAGAATGATGCCCCAGCCTCCGGGCAACGATTGGAGGCGATGGCACGGCCAGAGTTTGAGCGTGTCCATGAGGCGGTTGAGGAAAAAACCGGTGATGAGCGTTCCCGCGCCGAGAGGGATCATCCACATCGTGATCGGAAAGGCGACGATTTCATCAATGACCACCGCGCCCGGGTCTTTTCTGCCGAGGTGGCGTTCTCCCGCCGTGGCGATGGGGACCGCGCCGAGGGCGAGCGCCAGCGCGACCAGGAGATAGATCGGGTCGGGAAGCGGTTGCAGCGCCCAGCAGAGGAGCATGCCTGGGAAGGCGCCCCAACTGCCCGGTCCGATCGGGAGATAGCCCGCGCCGAAGCCGGTCGCGAGGAACCGCACGATTCGCGGTGCGGGCTTGCGTTCGACGGCGTCAGGAGGCGGAGAAACGTCCATAGGGAATGCAAACAAAAGGCTCCGGCGAGTCGGGCCGGCGAGATTCGAACTCGCGACCTTCTGCGCCCAAGGCAGACGCGCTACCAAGCTGCGCTACGGCCCGGCCCGCGGGAGCGTCGACACCCTACCCCGAAGCCGTCCTTCGGACAACGCACAAGTGCGACCCTAAATCCCCGCGTCAGGCGTGGAGGAGTCCATCCTCGGTCGAGGAACATGCGACGCCCTCGCCACATTTTGGGCTCAAGCCGCGGCCGCGGCGCTGCCGCCGGCGGCGCCCTCCCTCGCTTCGCGACCGAGCGGATTTTTCCCAAGCACGGACGGTGGAAAGGGAGGGCGAGGCCGCCGGCCGAGCCGTCACAC
>JABWAM010000206.1 GCA_013360985.1 Verrucomicrobiia bacterium
GGGGAAGCTGAAGATCGTGAACCAAGCGGGGATGAAGGTGCTCCACGGCCACCTCCGGAGGTGGCCGTGGAGCGGCGCGGTTGGGAAGCTTGGGCGATGGGCCTGAAATCCTTTGAAGCATATCGGATGAAACCGAAACGATATCTGTTACGGCAGAAGCTCGTGAGCCTGGCGCGGGAGCGCGGGCTGTTGAAGGCTGAAAAAGAGGCGGATTTTGGCGCCCAGCCGGAACGATTCCATCCGCAACGTGGGCATACTTGGCGGAGAGGAAAGCGTGCGTGTCCGAAACGAAGTTCTGCCGAGCGTTCATCATCTGGACGTCGCGGGAAACCGCCTCTTGGCAGCGCGGATCGTTGAGTATCCTTCCGTCTTTCACCACACTGAACAGCGCCGCCGAGCCGTCGCGCCCTTCTTGTGGGGAGTCTGGAATCTCGACACGACCCACCCATCCGATCCTCGCCTTATGGTGTTCGGCGCGGAGACTTGGGAATTCGTGATGATCGAAAATTGTGTCGGCGCAATTTCCAATTCGTCTCGCGCGGACAACGCCGCGGAGGAACATTTCGCCCACGAGCGAATGCCACAAAGAATCCCGGTCGCACCCGAGAGGCCTCCCCGGGTCGCGCGGGAGGCGGATCAGAGGCTTGCCAGACCGCGCGCGAGTTTTTCCACCGCTTCGTCGCACTCGGCGCGCGTGACGTTGAGCGGGGGAAGGAAACGGATCGTCCGCGCGCCGGCGGGCACGACCAGGAGCCCCGTTTCCATCAGCTTCGCGGTAAAGAGCGCCGAAGGGAGTTTCCCCTCGGCGTGGAGCGCGGGAATCTCCTGGGCGAGCTCGATGCCGATCATCAGGCCGAGCCCGCGGACCGCGGCGACGCGCGGAGAGGCAAGGTTCCGAAGACGGTCGAGGAGATGCGCGCCCATGCGCCGGGCATGCTCGGCGAGCCCCTCGCGTTCGATCGCCTCGAAGACTGCCCACGCCGCCGCGCACGCCAGCGGCGTACCGCCAAAGGTGGAGCCATGGGAGCCCGGGCCAAGGAGGAGATCGTGCGGGGGACGAATCCAGACGCCTCCCATGGGCACGCCGCCGGCGAGGCCTTTCGCCATCGAGATGCCGTCCGGGAGAAACGCGGCGGCGCGCGCGTCGCGCGATCCTTCGAGAAGCCGCTGCCAGCTCTGGAAGCGGCCCGTACGGAACATGCCGTCTTGGACGGCGTCCATCAAAAGAAGGAGATGGTTGCGGTCGCAGAGGTCGCGCAGGCCGAGCAGATATTCCGCCGAAGCAGGATGGATTCCGCTTTCGCCCTGGACGCCCTCGATGAGGATCGCGGCGGTCTTTTTCGAAAGGGCGGCTTCCACGGCGGCCAGGTCGTTGAACGGGACATGGCGGAAGCCTTCCATCATCGGTTCGAAACCCGCCTTCACCTTCTCCTGACCGGTGGCGGAGATGCCGGCCAGGGTGCGTCCGTGGAAGGAGTTGACGGCGGTCAAGACTTCGTAGCGTCCTTCGCGATGGCCGAACTTACGCGCAAGCTTGAAGAGCGCCTCGTTGGCTTCCGCGCCGCTGTTGCAGAAAAAGCAGCGGCCGCCGCCCAGCAGGGAAACGATCCGTTCGGCAAGACGCGCCTGAAGCTCGACATGGTAGAGGTTGGAGACGTGGATCAAGGTCGCCGCCTGGCGGGCGAGCGCTTCGGCGAGGGCAGGGTGCGCATGGCCGAGCGCGCAGACGGCGATGCCCGCGCCGAAATCGAGGTATTCGCGTCCTTCGGCGTCCCAGAGGCGGGCGCCGCGCCCGCGGACGAAGGCGAGGGGGAAACGGCCGTAGGTCGGGACGACGAATCGGTCGTGCGCGGCGAGGATCTCGGCGGTGGTCATCGGAACGCGGGGAGACGAGCCGTGCGAACGGAAGCGGCGGAAACGTCGCCGACGCGATTCGCGTCGTTCGCATCCGCGGACTGTCGGGATCTCGAAGTCAGAGGACGATTTCGGTGCCCGCCTTGGGTTCGAGGAAGAAATCCGCGAGCAAACAGTGGGCGGCCTGGCCGTTGAGGAATTTGACGCGGCGCACGCCCTTCTTCAGCGCTTCGATCGAGGCCGTCACCTTGGGAAGCATGCCGCCCGTGACGACGCCGGTGTTGCGCAGGCCCGCGAGGTCGTTCTGCGAGACCTTGGCGAGGGTGGAATCGGGATGCTGCGGATCCTCGAGGATCCCGTTGACGTCGCTGAGAAAGACGAGGTGCGCCGCGCGAAGCTCGGCGGCGACGCGCGCGGCGGCGAGGTCGGCGTTGATGTTCAACGCTGCGCCGCCGGGGCCCGCGGCGACCGGCGTGATCACGGGCACGACGCCTTTCTTGAGCAGGGCCTGAAGTTTAGGGACGGCGACGCGCACGATCTCGCCGACGAAACCCAGGTCCACCTTTCCCTTGCCGTCGGGGGCAGGGGCGGTCAGTTTTTTCGCGGTGAGCACCTTTTTGCCCGAGACGCCTTCGGCCTTGGCGCCCTTGGCGCGGAGCCCTTCGACGATCGGGGGGTTGATCGCGTGCGTGAGGACCGACTCGACGATCGAGATCGTTTTCTTGTCGGTGTAACGCAACCCGTTGACGAACTTCGGCGTAATCCCCTGCTCGCGCATCTTGTTCGAGATCGCCTTGCCGCCGCCGTGCACGAGGACAACACTCATCCCCGCGTGCCGCAGGAAGGCGACGTCGTGGAGGATGCTCTCCGCGTAAACGGATTCCTCGATGACGCTGCCGCCGTACTTGAGGACGAGCAGGTGGCCTTCGATGGCGCGAAGGTGGGGGAGGATCTCGGCGATGGTTTGGGCTCGGGTATGCAGGGGGTCCATGGGAAGGAGGGGCGGCGGAGCGCCGTCTACTCGCCTTTGTTGAGTTCCACGGTTTTCTCAGTCAAGTCCGTTGTGTAAAAAACGGAAGAAAACCGGCCTGCGCCGAGGCCGCAGCGCAGGGTGAAGGCGGGCTTTTTTAGGATCGCGCGGACGCGGCCGACGTTCGCGGCGACAACGCGGCTGCGGAGGAGGAGCGGTACGCCGTCGTAGCGCGCGGAGAGGTTCGCCGGATTCACGCGGGCGCCCGAGTAACCCGCCGCATCGAAGAGACGGCCCCAGTTCGGGTCTTCGCCGCACCAGGAGGTCTTCACGAGGAACGAGTTCCCGATGGCGCGCGCGGCGCGCTCCGCGTCGGCGCGGGAGGCGGCGCCCTCCACGACCAAGGTCACCACCTTGGTGATGCCCTCCCCATCCTTGACGATCATCTGCGCGAGGCGCAGGGCGATGTCGTCAAGCGCCTCCTGGAAATCAGCGAGGGCGCGCGCGCCGGCGCGCAGCGCGGGGGCGCCCGAGGCGCCGTTGGCGAGGATCGCGACCGTGTCGTTCGTGCTCATGTCGCCATCCACGCTGATGCGGTTGAAGGAGCGGGCGACGGCGCGGTCGAGGCAACGCTGGAGCAGGGCGGAGGAGATGTCTGCGTCGGTGGTCAGAAAGGCGAGCATCGTGGCATGCGGCGCGGGGCGGCGGCCGGTCCGGCTCATGCCGGGGCAGATCATCCCCGCGCCCTTGGTCATCCCGCCGAGGCGCACGGCGCGGCCGGCGACACGAATCTCCGCGGCGGCGCGTTTCGGGAAGGTGTCGGTGGTCATGATCGCGCGCGCGCAGGCAAGATCCTCGCGCGCGAGACGGTCGGCCGCCGCGCGGATGCCGTCGCCGATCTTCGCCATGGGGAGGAGGTCGCCGATCCGTCCGGTCGAGGCGACGAGAAAGGGCGCACCGCCTTTTCCGGCGATCCGCCGGGCGAGCGTTTCCATCCGCCCGGCGTCGCGCAAACCGCGCGTCCCGGTGCAGGCGTTGGCGTTGCCGCTGTTCGCCACGATCCCTCCGACGGGCCGCGCGCGCGGGAGAGCGAGGTTGAAGAGGACCGGCGCCGCCTTGACGGCGTTGGTCGTGAACGCGCCCGCCCACGCGCAAGGCCGTTCGGAAACGACAAGGGCGAGGTCGAGCTTCCCGTTCTTTTTGATGCCGGCGGCGACGCCCGCCGCGCGGAAGCCGGCGGGGGCGCAGACCCCGCCTTCGATGGGGCGAAACGCGCGGCGGCTCATCGCAGCCCCTCGGTCTCGGGGAAACCGAACATGAGATTCATGGATTGGACGGCTTGTCCCGCGGCGCCTTTCGTGAGGTTGTCTTCGGCGGAAAAGAGGAGAATGCGTCCCGTGCGCGGATCGGCGCGGCAGGCGATTTCGCGAGCCGGCTCGGGTTTGCGGTACAAGCCGCGCGAGCGCTCGAGTATGTGCACTCGCAGGGCATCGTGCACAGGGACATCAAGCCGGACAATTTGCATGTCGACGAAAACGGGCGCGTACGCCTGATGGATTTCGGTGTTGCGAAGACATCGAACCTGAATCTGACGAAGACCGGCTTTCAAGTGGGCACGCCGTACTATATGGCGCCCGAGCAGGTGATGGGAGAACCGCCGACGCCGAAGGTCGA
>JABWAM010000207.1 GCA_013360985.1 Verrucomicrobiia bacterium
CGTCGCCGGGCGTTGGCGGTCCTTGGCGCGATGGGCGGGTTGATCGCCGTTGCGGCCGCCTTTGCGTGGCGCGATCCCCGCCTTCGCGTGGACGTCCTCGACGTCGGCGTCGGCCAAGCCGCGCTCATCACCGGCCCGCGGTTCGAGCGAATTCTCGTGGACGCGGGAAGCCGTTCCGCGGGAAGGAATACGGTGTTGCCCTTCCTCCGCGCGCGCGGGGTGAACGCGCTGGATCTCGCGGTGATCACGCATGGGGATGCGGGGCATTACGGCGGGATCGAAACCGTGCTCGACGCGCTTCCCGCGCGTCGAGTCGCGGTGGCTTCCGCGACGTTTCGGTCGAAGGGGTACCAGTCCCTGCTCAAGCGCCTCGAGGCGCGCGGTCTTCGCATCGAGCGTTGGCGCGAAGGAGAGAGCGCCACTCTCCGCTCCGGCCGCCTTACGGCGCTCTGGCCTCCCGAAGAGTTCGCGCCTGCGCGCGCCGACGACGGCGCGCTCGTTCTGCGCCTCGAATCCGCTTTCGGCGATCTCCTCTTCGCGTCAGATCTCGGGAGCGCCGTGGAGCGCGCGCTTGCTGCGGCCGGACGGTCGCGCCCCTGCCGTCTGATCGTGCAAGGGCCGCCCTCGGCGGAAGATGATCAGGGGGACGCGTTCCTGAGCGCATGCCGGCCCGAAGCGGTCGTCGTGAACACGGCGGAGTTTCCGTTCCGCGCCCTGCCGACGCCCGCGCTGCGCGAACGCTGGCGCGCGGCAAGGCTCGCGGCGTTTCCCACCGACGAGCGGGGGGGCGTCCTCGTTCGCCTCGGCCCCGAAGGGATGACCCTCGTCTCGAAACGTTGATCCTCGCGTTCGTCGCGCCGACTCGTCAAACGGAGTAGGTCCGCGCCGTGGTGGCGCCGCCGCGTCCCGTCCAGTTCGTGTGAAAGAATTCCCCGCGCGGCTGGTCCACGCGCTCGTAGGTGTGCGCGCCGAAGTAGTCGCGCTGGGCTTGGAGAAGATTCGCGGGAAGGCGCTCGCTCCGATAGCCGTCGAAGTAGGCGAGCGCGCTGCTGAGGCACGGCGTCGGGATTCCCATTTTGACGGCCTGTACGACGACGCGCCGCCACGCCGCCTGCCGTTTCGACACGGCCCTGTTGAAGAATTTATCGAGGAGGAGATTGACGAGATCGGGGTTGCGTTTGAACGCCTTCTTGATGTCGCCGAGGAAGGCGCTGCGGATGATGCAGCCTCCCCGCCACATGAGGGCGATGCCGCCGTTGTTGAGGTTCCATCGGTAGGTCTTGGCGGCGGCGCGCATGAGTTGGAAGCCCTGGGCGTAGCTGATGAGCTTCGAGGCGTAGAGCGCCTGGCGAAGGTCACTGACAAACCTCGCCTTGACGCCCTTGAAGGGCTTGACCCTTGCGGGAATCTGGAGACTGGCGGCGGCGCGCTCCTCTTTCACGGCTGAGAGACAGCGCGCGAAGACCGCTTCGCCGATCAGCGTGAGCGGCATGCCGTCGTCGAGTGCGGCGACGACCGTCCATTTCCCCGTGCCCTTTTGCCCGGCGGCGTCGAGGATGAGGTCAATGACTTCGCGCCCCTCCTCGTCCTTGTAAGCGAGGATGTCGCGCGTGATCTCGATGAGATAACTGTTGAGCTCGCCCGCGTTCCATTCGGCGAAGGCTCGATGCATCTCGGCGTTGCTCATGCCCAAACCGCGCTTCATGAGGTCGTAGACCTCGCAGATCAACTGCATGTCGCCGTACTCGATGCCGTTGTGCACCATCTTCACGAAGTGGCCGGCGCCGTTTTCGCCGACCCAATCGCAGCACGGCTCGCCGTCGGCGGTCTGGGCGCAGATTTTCTGGAAGATCGGCTTGATATGCGGCCACGCGGCGGGGCTGCCGCCGGGCATGATGGAGGGGCCTTTGAGCGCCCCTTCTTCGCCTCCGGAGACGCCGGCGCCAATGTAGAGCAGGCCCTTCGACTCGACAAGCTGCGTCCGCCGAATGGTGTCGGGGAAATGGCTGTTGCCGCCGTCGATGAGGAGATCGCCCGGATGGAGCAGCGGAAGGAGCTGCTCGATGAGTTCGTCCACGGCCTTGCCGGCCTTGACGAGCATCAAGATTTTGCGAGGAGTCTTGAGGGAGGCGACGAACTCCTGGAGGGAATGCGCGCCAACCACGCTCTTGCCCTTGGCGCGTCCCGCCATGAAGTCGTCCACCTTCGAGGTCGTCCGATTGAAGACGGAGATGCGGAAGCCCTTGCCGGCGATGTTCAGGGCGAGGTTTTCGCCCATGACGGCGAGGCCGATGAGTCCGATGTCGGAGGATGCGTTCATAAGTCGGTTAAGGCGTCGCGTTGATTGGAGGTCGCGTCGTTGGAGAGGAGGGGAGAATCTGCGTCGCCGAGGAGGCGCGGGGAGCGCGGGTCTCCTTCGGCGAGTCGGGGTTACACCTTGTTGGCTTGGGCGAGCGCGGGCTGGCCGTTCAGCGCGCGAATGAGGTTTTGCGCCGCCATGCCCGCCTGACGCGCGACGCTTTCGTAGGTGCGCGAGCCGATGTGCGGCGTCAGCACCGCGTTCGGGCAGCCGAACAGGGGATGGTCCTTGGGAGGAGGCTCCTGCTCCAACACGTCGGCGCCGTAGCCGCCGAGGCGCTTTTCCTGGAGGGCTTTCGCGATCGCCGCGCTGTCCACGAGTTCGCCGCGGGCGGTGTTGAGGATGATCGCGTCCTTTTTCATCTTCGCGATCCGCCGCGCGTTGATGAGGTTTTTCGTTTCGGGCGAGAGGTTCATGTGCAGCGTGATGACGTCGGCGTGTTGAATCGCCTCGTCCACCGTTTCGACGCGAGCGACGCCGAAGTGGCGCGCGAAGTCGAAATCCCAGTATTGGTCGAAGCCGATCACGTGCATGCTGAAGGCGCGCGCGCGGAGGGCGACCTCTTTGCCGATGCGGCCCATGCCGAGCACAGCGAGGGTTTTTCCCATGAGCTCATGGCCCGTCGCGCGCTTCCATTCCCCCCTCCGCACGAGGTTGCACGCGCTGACGAGATCGCGCGAAAGCGCGAGGAGGAGGCCGAAGGTGTGTTCCGCCACGGTGGTGTGATTGACTCCCGGACAGAAGCAGACCGGCACCTTCAACTCGGTGGCGGCCTTCAGGTCCACCTTGTCGAGTCCGATCCCGTATTTGCTGATCACCTTGAGGCGGGGAAGCGACTTTTCGATCACGGCGCGGGTGATCGCGTCGTCGCCGATGATCCATCCGTCGAAATCTCCCTGGGCGACGAGATCGAGCATGCGCGCCTCGGGCAGCGGGCCGCGGTCGCGGACGACCTCGAACCCGGCGCGTTCGAGCATCGCGTGATGTTCGCCGGGAGTATCCTGGAACGAGGTTGTCGTGAGGAGGATGCGGGTTTTCATAAGAGAAGATGAAATGGCGATTGCGGAAGGTAACCGTTGCTGTTAGCTAACAGCAAGTGATTTCTCAAATGGAGCTGGCGCGGCGCCTCGGCGTCTCGCAGACGGCCGTCTCCGCCGCTTTGCGGGGGAGGGAGCGCCAGCTTCGTCTCGACGGCGCCCTGGCGGGGCGCATCCGCCGCGCGGCCGCCCGCCTCGGGTATCGCCCGAATCTTCTCGCCCGTTCGCTCCTTCGCCGGCGCACCGACACCCTCGGCGTGGTCGTCTCCGATTTTAGCGATCCCACCTTCGGGATTCTCCTCAACCACCTCGAATCCGCCGCGCACGCCGCCCAGCAGGAGCTCCTCGTCAGCGGCAGCGGCGGTTCCCTTGCGGAGAGCGCCGCGATGTGGGAGCGGCTCCTGCGCCGCCGCGTGGACGGCGTCCTCTGGATTGACCGCCCCGCGCACCTGGGTCTTGCCCGGCTGATCCGCCTCTGGCGCGGCACTTCCGTGCCGGTGGTCGGGATCGGGACCGCCTTTCGCGCCGCGGGGGTCCCCGCCGTGGTGTTCGACAGCGAGGACGCCGTCCGCCAGATCCTCGCCGCGATGCCGCGCGGCGGGCGGTCGCCGTATGTCTTTCTCCAAGAGTTTCCGAGCGCCGAGTTTTCCCGCTGGCGTCTCGACAGCCTTCGTCGCGCGCTGGAAAACGGCAGCCTCTTTTCGCGCGGGGCGAAGCCGGTCCGTTGCGTGGCGATGAAGGTCGCCGCGGGCGTCGAGGCGGAACGGCTCACCCGCCTGCGCGCCTCCGGCGAGCCGCTCCGCCTTGTCGGCGACCAAGACTTCACCGCGTTGCGCGCGCTCGTGGCGCTCGAATCGGCGGGCTGGCGCGCCGGCCGCGATTTCGTCTTGGGGAGTTTCGATGGGCTGCCCTGGCTGCGGAACCTTGGATCGAGCCTCCTCTCCGTGGAGCAGCCGCTGGAAGAAATGGCCCGGCGCGCCATCGCGATGGCGCTTTCGCCCCCCGCCGCGCGGCGCGTCGAGATGCTTCGCGGGCGTTTG